>PEZS01000013.1:202237-202919 GCA_002778785.1 Bdellovibrionales bacterium CG10_big_fil_rev_8_21_14_0_10_45_34
GACTTCGCTGCTCTTGGGCTTGGGCTCTTCTTTTGAACCTCAGGTTTACTGTTCTTGTGAACAATACTTTTGAAGTACTTTCGTTTGCGTTATTAAGCCCGTCCATTTTGTTTTCAAACTCGAGGTTTGGGGTTCCATATGGAAACTGCAGATTTACTGTTCTTGTGAACAGTACTTTTGAAGCACTTTCCTTTGAATTCCTTAAATGGCCCTCATTGTGTTTATGTGCGTTCGCTCCGTATTTTGCGTTTTCCACCGTCGTTAGTTTGCTCGCATTGCTTAATGACTCTTCTTTTTTCTGAAGCTCTTTCGCACTTGTTTTGCCAAAAAAACTATTTGTTTCAGGCAGCCCCCTTGCTCTAGCTTCTTCTTCCCCGGTTTTTTCTGCTACTAACTTTTCAGAATTTCTAGCGCGAATGCTGTCGTCGCTTGGCCCTTGATTTTCTGCTGCCGCCTTTTTTATGGCAGCCCTTTGGGCCTTTCTTACGGGGTCCGCTTTTTCGACAAAAAACTCCACGATTTGCTCAAGTGTCGCTTCATAGTTAAGAGGCTTCTGAGTTCTTTGACACAAAATATCTTGGGCCCTCTGAAACTTCTCGTACAGCTCTTCGCTGACGCCAATTGTTAGCTTAATACGATTTTCTTGCACCGGCCTGGCTCCTTCATGAACGGCTTCTTTCGG
>PEZS01000014.1:0-2246 GCA_002778785.1 Bdellovibrionales bacterium CG10_big_fil_rev_8_21_14_0_10_45_34
TCTCGCCAATTCCTGGCGAATAAACGTTGTGCGCCTTTACCGCCAGCTCTTGACGAACTGTTTTCAAACTTAACATAGGCGCGTATAGCTTCTTTGAGCCCAACGATCGTAAAATCTTCTTGTGCAGTAGAACTCAGGAGCCTGTCCACCTCGCGCCAAGTCCCTGGGCCCATCAACCCATCGCAAAACGTACCTGCTCCAGAAACTGGCAAAGACAAAAACAAAAGTATAATTCCGGCGAGCCAACCGTTCAGTATAGAAATTAAAGTAATTTGCATATTATTATTCACAGCGCGAAACTTAACCTACGCGCCGAATTACCGCAAAACAACGAACGCCACTTTGAAAAATCGATAGGATTTTAGCACCGTCGGCGCTTCATTAAACATCAACAGCCACTAGGTTACTCTTGAGTACAACCAAGCACTTGAAACCCCAAAGCCCGAGCAGCCCGGCCCAGTAGCTCGTCATGGGTCAAAAATACAAGCTTCATTTTTGTTCGCTCTTGCCAGACTAAAGCGGAAACAAGGTGTATCGCATCAAGCGTACCAAGACCAATAGCAAAACTTCCACAGACTCTGTCTAAAACAGAGTCTGTGATTTCCACCCACTCTATAGCGTCTGTGGCGTCTCTGAACTCTTCAGAGCTTTTAACATATTCTTTCTCTGTCAAAAGGCCTCGAACTCTAAGGCGATCAAGGGTGCGAAGGCCTTCAACCCTCAAAAGTTTGCTAGCAACTGGACGTTCCACCTTGCGGAACTCTGGCAAAACACTTGGCTGCCCAAGTAGGAATCGCATCAAAATCGACGAATCGACATAAGCAATCATCTTTTGGCTCTATCCTCTAAGAGCATTTCGACAACGTCGAACTTGATTTTTGGTTTAGTAGAAAAAGAATACTTTGCTAAAGAGGATGGGCTTTTGCGTGGTGAGGTTATCGCCACATCTGATTCTGACCTGATCGCTGTTAATATTGCGACGGGCACGCCCCGCTCTCGAATTTCTACATCTTCACCCGATTTTACAAGCCTAATATAGCGAGCGAGTTTAGCCTTTAGTTCTGAAATTGCAGCCACTTTCATTATGACCTCTTTAGACTTATTATAGGTCATAAAAGGACATACTTCAAGTCCGTATGCCTGGATTGTTGTGTGACTTCACTTAAAAAGGCCGAGGCTCTTACCCATTTTTGAAACAGAACTACTTGCACTAACTGGGCAGGCAAGCGTAGTGAAATGTGCCCAAGAGCCAATTGGGACTATAGATTGGGGCGAAGAGGGGTAGGGAAGCGGCTACTGCAGACTAGGGACTTCGGGCGGAGCGAGCCAGACGGAAGCCCAAATCGTTCATAGGGTTAGTAGGATGGCGGTGGACAAAATGCATAGTTACACTACCCGAAACAAATCCGCTTTTCCAGCTGCTGCCTATAAATAATGGGTACGAGCCGCGCGTAGTGACGGGATCAATGCCCACCCTCGGTGAACTAGCACGATATTCGTCAGCCGCCACCACCATCTCCCATACATTTCCGATCATGTCATAAAATTCCAGACCATCAATCACCATAGGCTCCTTTGCAGCGACAGGATGGGTCTGCTCGCCAGAGTTTCGTCTAACCCAAGCACGGGCGTCAATCTGCGAGTCTTTATTGCTAAAAAAATAACTAGAATCAAACTGTCCGCGGCTACTAGCGACAAACTCCCACTCTTCCATTCTCGGAATTCCATAAACATCACCTTGCCTATGATCTGGAATCAAATCTGCTAATGACGGCACACCAGCCTGGGAAAGCTCATTCAGGGCCCCAAGCCATCTTTGGATATCATAACTCGTCACACTTTCTACTGGTTTCGTATCGCCCCGAAAAAAAGAGGGACGCAAGCCTTCGTCACCATAAAATTTTTCAAATCCAACGTTACTCCTGTTTGCTAACTCTGCCACTTCTAGCCAGAGAACTTGAGTCACAGGCGTTGCCATCAGGAAAAAAGCCTTGGAAATTTTAACGTTTACATGCACGGAGCGAAATAATCTGCCACCGGAACCGATGTATTCATGCACCATTGTAAACTCCCCAGGCTCTATTCTGTGAAATATGGCGCGCTTCCCATCGATCACGTCTACGGCGATCTGCGCGCGCTGAATTCGAATTTGATCGGCGCGACGAATGCTTTCTTGAGTCACAACACGCGAAGATTCGGCTCGCGCACCAGCTTGCCGCAAGATTTCTTTTGCCACCAATTGCTCA
>PEZS01000014.1:2264-6663 GCA_002778785.1 Bdellovibrionales bacterium CG10_big_fil_rev_8_21_14_0_10_45_34
TGCGGCAGTTGTTCGCCAAGTCCCCGCACCCAACAGCCCCTCACAGAACGAAGAGGCAATAAGAATGGACGGTGAAAAGAAAAACATAGCAATCAAAAAGAGTGCTTGCCCCCTGTCACTGAAGGCTTGAAAGGAGGGCTTAAGTTTATTTAGCAGACTTGAAGTCCGACTTACAATTGGTAGCGAGCTTTGTGGGCGTACGTTTGAGTCGAAACAGGACTTTTGCATTCGCCAACTAGTAATATTGCTCATTGCCCAAGACAACTGTCTACGCCTACCTTTGAAAAATCAACACCATGCCTATTCTTTAGAGCCTGTTTCGGATGCCTAGATGAAATTGGCTGGCGGATCTATAACCACTTTGTAACAAAGACCCATTATTTTACGTGCCACTTAGCCCCACGGCCGCGGCCTCTTAACTCAATGAGCTGCTTTTTCTTGAGGTCTGCAAGGACCTTTTTGATCATCTGCTGACTCACACTTGGACATCTTGTTTGTATATCTTTTAACGAGAACAGGCCTATTTCCTCAAGTATGGCTTTCTTAATTATTTCTGTCTTGCCGCCACTCTCAACGTCTGTGCCACTGACCTTTTCGCTTAGTTCCTTATACGCCATTCGTATTGTAGAAAGAAAGAAGTTCAGCCATGCGACTGCGTCGTGCTTCGACTGATGCCAGCCTTGTGAAGACAATTTTAGCGCTTGATAGTATTCTATTTTATTCTCTTCGATGATCCTTTCAAAGCTAATATACCTTCCGACGTGAAAGTCATTTTTATAAGTCAGGAGCAAGGTCAATAATCTTGAAACTCGTCCGTTTCCGTCGCGAAACGGATGTATACACAAAAAATCCAACACAAATAGTGCGCTAAGGACAAGCGAGGGCAATCGATCTTTTTGAGATTCCTCAGCATAGCCTAAACACAGCTGATCCATTTGCTTAGGTGTTAGCTTAGCACTTGTTGGAATAAATCGGACAGACCTTAAACCTTTGGAATCGAACTCTATGATTTCATTGTTTGAACTCTTCCACTGACCAGCATCTCCAGCACCCTCTTGGGCGCGGTTGTGAAGCTGTTGTATTGTTTTTGGTCTCACTTGAATATTTGAGTGCTTTAAATGTACAAGCTCTAGGGCCCGACGATAACCCATAATCTCTTCTTCGGAGCGTGTCCTCGGCCTTGAGTTCCCTAATACGAGTGGCCGCAAACGTTTTGACTCCACTTCGACGCCCTCAATACGATTCGACGATTCTACACTTTGTATGATCGCGATTTCTTTAAGAGCACTTAGTACCTCTGGACGCCGCGATTCCCAAAGTTGTTGTTTGCCCTTAAACTCCATGCATTCACCCAACAACCACATTGTACCTAACGGAAGTTCAAGTCTCTCTAAATATTTCTTTGAAAATGATCGCATTAGCCTATTATTAGCCTATTTTTCGTACGATAGCCATTTCTAAATTTCTCTAGGAAACGGACAACTCCACCAGGGGTGCTTTTTTGAGGGCGTCATGACCGCCAAGGTGATGACTGTAGTTTTGGACTGCGACGATAGCCCAATGCGCTTTTTCTCTGAAAGAGCGAACTAAAGGTTTAGGACAGCGCGAGGCGGTGCCTGCGCGCGGCCTCCGCCGACTAAGGATTTCGGGCGGAGCGAGCTAGGCGAAAGCCCACATCGCTGAAGCCTTTATCCGCCCACTCGTTACTACGGAAAGCAGAGCGCAATTGGGGAGCCGTGTAAAGCCAGCTTCCGCCACGTATTATGCGTTTACTGAAATAGCCCTCTCGATAGTTACTATCATAACCTAGGTCTTTGACCCATTCCCGTACGTTTCCGAGCATGTCTAAGAACACTAGGCCTTCAAAAACCAAAAAATCCCTCTCGCCTACTGGATGAGTTTTGCCGCCCGAGTTTTCCCCAAACCATGCGTTGTCAGGCAACGCCAACCGATCATTACCAAAATAGTAAACCGTATTGGACCGACCACGACCACGCACTACGAATTCCCATTCCGCCTCGGTAGGAAGACGATAGAAATCACCTTTTTGGTGGTCCGGTATGAACTCGCTTAGTGCAGGTTCGCCATCTTCTGAAAGCCGATTGAGGTTGTCGATCCAAAATCTAATATTATCCCAAGACACTGTTTCCACGGGGCGCGTGGTACCTTTGAAATGTGATGGATAAACTTTAATACGGTACTCGTACCCGATTTGTAGGTTAGCAAGCTCAGCGACTTTTTTCCAAATTATCTGAGTGGTTGGCGTGGCAGAAAGGTAAAAGGGTTCGGCAATCTCGGCTTCCACTTGCTTGCTCGTATCAAGATTGCCATTCGTGTCCAGGTTGACTTCACCCATCATAAATTCGCCAGGCTCGATTCTGTGCATGATCACTTGGCTCACGTCTATACTAATACGCGCGCGCTGAATTCGAACTTGATCCGCGCGACGAACACTTTCTTCAGTCACAACACGCGAAGATTCGGCTCGCTCACCGGCCTGCCGCACGATTTCGTCCGCCACCATTTGCTCAAGCTCATCTTTGCTAAGATTTATTGCTTCCGCTGCGTGCGCAAGCTCTCGCCATTTTTGTCCACGCACACGATCTAAACCAGGCGCGCCACCTTGAGTACTAGTTCGACTTTCGAAAGTCACATAAACTTGGATAGCTTCTTTGAGCTTATCGATTGTAAAATCTTCTTGTGCAGTAGCACTCAGCCGCCTGTCCACCTCGCGCCAAGTCCCCGCACCCATGATCCCATCGCAAAACGTACTTGCTCCAGAAACTGGCGAAAACAAAAACAAAAGTATAAGTCCGGCGAGCCAACCGTTCAGTATAGAGATTAAAGCAATTTGCATATTTTTCTTCACAGCGGGAAACTTAACTTATGCGCTGAATTCCGGCAAAACAACGAACACCACTTTGAAAAATCGATAGGGATTTTAGACCTATTGAAGTTCATTAAACATCAACAGCCCTTACAAGAACTCACACATCGCAATTACTCTGCTTAACGGGCAATTCGGACTATGGATTGCGGGAGGAACGAGCGGGGCGGAGAAGCGGCCACTACAGTCTAAGGATTTCTCGCAGAGCGAGCCAGGCGGAAACCGATATTGGAGTAGCGATCACCCGGCCCATCGCCGTAGCGATCGGCAGCACGTAAGTACTGCGCATCATAGCTCCAGGAGCCGCCGCGACGAACGCGGAAAGAGCCCGTCTTAGGACCCTGGGGATCCGTACCACCAGGGAGCTTATCTCCATACCAGTCATGAACCCATTCCCATACGTTTCCGTGCATGTCGTGAAACTCTCGGCCATTGATCACGAGAGGTTTCTTCTGACCCACGGGATGAGTTTGGCTTCCAGAGTTGCCGCTGAACCAAGCATGGTCTCCAAGCTGAGACTCTTGGTTTCCGAAGTGGTAGGTGTCGTTGTATTGGCCACGCCCACGCACAACGAATTCCCATTCTGCCTCTGTAGGAAGGCGATAAACATCGCCCTTCTCGTGGTCGGGAACGAATTTGCTAAGGGTGGGGGCGCCCAACTGAGAAAGCTCATTGAGACCGATAATCCATGTTTGGATGTCCTCATACGACACAGAATCGACAGGGTGTAAATCGCCTTTGAACCGCGATGGATTAACGTCAATATTGTACTTGTTCCCAAATCTCGAATTCACTAGCTCGGCAACCTTCCTCCATACGATCTGAGTGGTTGGCGTCGCCGAAAGGTAAAACGGTTTACTAAGCTCAACTTTAACCTGGTTGCTCGTATTAATGTTTCCATTTCCGTCAACGATGACTTCGCCCATCATAAATTCGCCGGGTTCGATTCTGTGCATGATTACCTGGGTCCCGTCGATGCTAATAAGCGCGTGCTGCTTGCGGACTTGATCGGCGCGACGAATGCTTTCTTGAGTCACAACACGCGAAGATTCGCCTCGCACACCGGCTTGCCGCACGATTTCGGCTGCCACCAATTGCTCAAGCTCATCTTTGCTAAGATTCATTGCTTTCGCTGCGCGAACAAGCTCTCGCCATTTTTGTCCACGCACACGATCTAAACCCGGCGCGCCAGTTTGAGTACTAGTTCGACTTTCGAAAGTCACATAAACTTGGATGGCTTCTTTGAGCTTATCGATTGTAAAATCTTCTTGTCCAGTAGCACTCAGCCGCCTGCCCACCTCGCGCCAAGTCCCCGCACCCATGATCCCATCGCAAAACGTACCTGCTCCAGAAACTGGCAAAGACAAAAACAAAAGTATAAGTCCGGCGAGCCAACAGTTCTGTATAGAGATCAAAGTAATTTGCATATTTTTCTTCACAGCGGGAAACTTAACCTACGCGCTGACTTCCGGCAAAACAACGAACACCACTTTGAAAAATCGATAGGATTTT
>PEZS01000014.1:6685-8085 GCA_002778785.1 Bdellovibrionales bacterium CG10_big_fil_rev_8_21_14_0_10_45_34
GATTGCGGGAGGAGAGAAGCGGCGCCTACCGAGCGGCCACTGCAGACTAGGGATTGCGGGTGGAGCGAGCCAGGCGGAAACCGATATCTGCGCTGTCGGTCTGATGTGCGGCTATGCCGCGGTACCCGCAACTTAACCTCTCCGAATTGTCATTACAGCTGCCACCACGAATCACTATAAAAATGCGGCCTGTGCCCTTAGGATCCTTGCCACCCTTAAGCGGAGAAGTGCCATCCCAACTATCTTGCATCCATTCGCTTGCATTGCCGAGTAGATCATAAAACCTTTGGCCATCAACTATGTGGGGCTCTCTTTCAGCGACAGGGTGGATTTGCCCATCTGAGTTCACTCTGAACCAAGCACAACTTTCGAGTTGCGAATCATCGTTGCCGAAGGGATAGACCGTATTACAGTGACCTCGACCTCGCACTACGAATTCCCATTCAGCTTCAGTCGGCAGCCGGTAGACGTCACCTTGCTGGTAGTCGGGAATTATCTCTAGGAGGGTACCCTCTCCAGCTCGAGATAACTCATTGAGTGCAGCAATCCAAAAAACAACTTCATTCCAAGACGCTCGAACCATGGGGAGCATATCGTCGCTCGCAACGCGCCTATGAAATTCCGTTAAGAGGCTCACCCCAAGATTTTGCTTCTTTAAACCACTACTCATACTACGTGTGTGAACCTCAAGTATTCTATGCCAAACAAATTGGGTGACGGGCGTCGCCATCAGAAAAAACGGCTGAGATATTTCGGTATAAACTTGTTCGCTCGTATCGAGATTGCCGTTCGCATCTACAGTGACTTCGCCCATCATAAACTCGCCCGGCTCTATTTTGTGCATCACCACTTGCGTCCCCTCGATATTGATATGCTCGCGCTGAATTCGAACTTGATCGGCGCGACGAATGCTTTCTTGAGTCACACCGCGCGAAGATTCGGCTCGCCCCGCGTTTTGCCGCAACATTTCTTCTGCAACCAATTGCTCAAGCTCAGCTTGGCTAAGATTCATTGCTTTCGCTGCCTGCGAAAGCTCTCGCCAATTCCTCGCTAGTATCCTTCGTGCATCTACCGCGTGAGCTCTCAAAGAGTTTCTTTCAAACCTAACATAGGCCTGGATAGCTACTTTAAGCTGATCCAAAGACACTTTTCTCTGGCCGCTAAAAAGCGCCTCGTCTTTTTCAGAGACTCGCCACGTCCCAGGGCCCATCAATCCATCACAAAGCGATCCCGCTTCAGAAACTGGCGAAGACAAAAACAAAAGTATAAGTCCGGTGAGCCAACCCTTCAGTATAGAGATTAAAGCAATTTGCATATTTTTCTTCACAGCGGGAAACTTAACCTACGCGCTGACTTCCGGCAAAACAACGAACACCACTTTGAAAAATCGATAGGATTTT
>PEZS01000014.1:8134-9050 GCA_002778785.1 Bdellovibrionales bacterium CG10_big_fil_rev_8_21_14_0_10_45_34
TGCTTGTTACGGTTCATGAAACGTCAACAGACCTCACACATCCGAATTATGGAAGAGCCATTGCCCTCTGGAATCCAGGGCAGTTCGCTATTACTCTAGGGTAAAAATTTAGCGAGATTCTGGCTTCGCCAAGACGTAAGGGGAGGGCTTCAGCCGCGCTTCGCGGGCTTTCGCTTTTGCTCCCCTTACATTCTGGCTACGCTTTAAAAGACTTCAAGGGAACAAAGGCAAAAGGGACAAGGGATTACTTGGCAGTCCTCACAAGGCGGAAGCCCACATTGTTGAAGCGATTGCCAGGCCACCAGTAGTAACGGTAACCGGACCGCAGGTAGGACGCAAGGTTGAACCAGCTGCCGCCACGTATAACGCGGATAGAGCCTTCTGTACCCACGGGGTCTGTTCCACCCTTAAGGGGCAAACTACCGTCCCACGCATCCTGCACCCACTCCCACACGTTTCCACTAAGTCCATAAAATGGCTTACCATCAATGAAGAGAGGCTCGCACTGATCCACAGGAACCGTTCCATCAGAGCTTGAACGCCCAAAGGCAGCGTATTGTTTCAATTTCGCTATATCATTCCTTTTTATCATCTCATCTATGCTGTCGCCGTCTTCAGTTTTAGCTTTTTTCATCAGGTATTCACGCTGAGCTTCTGTTATAAACGCTCCGTAACGCATTCCTTTTTTATGATCTGAAATTAGACTCTGAAGGGCAGGCTCTCCAGCATCTGAAAGATCATTAAGAGCATCGACCCACTCTTCTGCGTCCTCATACGATACCCGCTCCACAGGTCTCGTATCGCCTTTATACTTAGAAGGATCAGGATTAATCTGATACTTCTGCGGGAATCGCTTGTTCGCAAGTTCCGCTATGGTTTTATAAATAATCTGGGTGGTAGGAAACGCCATAATCTC
>PEZS01000015.1 GCA_002778785.1 Bdellovibrionales bacterium CG10_big_fil_rev_8_21_14_0_10_45_34
CTCCAAAGATGTGGTTACCTAAACCATGTATTTATTAATACTAACATTTTTCTACTAAGGGTGCCCAACCCCGCAATTTAAAGGAGAGGGTCCCTGAGCTGACCAATATTGTCCCTCTTTTTTGAAAGAAGTACCCGCTACGTACACTTAGTAGGCAGTGGGATCGACTTCGTTTGGCACCCCTTTTGCGACCCGAGATGTGTAAAATCCATTGTTGATATAGGACGTGTGCCTTTAACTCTTTCTTCTCTGACAGTCTTTAAACCAACTTCGGAACGGTAATGTTTAAATAGAGACGGTTGTTAACCGTCACACAAATAAGGAGTTCCCTTCGTGAGTCAAAATCAGTTTTATGTATCTTCTCATGGTGAATCAGTTGGTCCTTGGACACTCGATGAAATTAGTGATCGCCTCGCTTCGGGCGAATTAACTGCTGAGGAGCATATCTTTCTAGATCATACGGGCGAGTGGACTCCCCTTGCGGATGTGTTTGAGTTTCCGCAAAGTGAAGATGAGCAGATGGCCTATGAGCAACAAACTGCGACCAATGAGCAGACAACCGCAATGACCAACGAGCAGCAAACTACAATGATTCAACAAACAGAGAGTCTTGAGGTTCAGAATGTACCACTTGAACCAATGCTCACACAATCTAATGAAGTGACTAAAGAAACATTAGGAGCTTCGTGTAAGGATGAAGATTTAGACGAGTTGGACTCCGAGCAGCCTTTAATTGTAAACGTACCACAGAGAGCAGGATCGTTTGTACTAAAGGTTGAGTCGGACATGCTACCCGAACTCACGCAAAGTATTGCACTAGAGGTTGAGGCGGCACATCCACATTCTCTTGAGGTCAGCTCCTCTGAAGGTGAAGCCGAGGCTGGCACGTCACACAAAGTTTCAATTGTGATTCGAGATCAGTTTGGAAACCTCTGTAAAAATGAACACCATAAAGTCTTAATTTCTAAGTCTGGAAGCGCAGAAAGTTTCTCGGCGCTTGAAGTTGAAAACGGCAAAGGGCAATTGATTGTGACCAATAATTGCGCCGAAAGCAGTCAAGTTACAGTAAGCTTGGCGGCCAAACCTGCCGTAAACAATTCGCTGAGCCTTCGATGGATCCCGGCAGAACCTCATAGACTGGCTCTTGAAGGCGCGCTGCCTAAGGCCACTGCCGGGGAATCAATGGAGCTTAAGGTGGCTCTTTTCGATCGATTCGGTAATAAAATTAAAGGGCTTTCTAAAAACCTTAAAGTGACGGCGACTGAAATTTCTCAGGCCCAATCATCAGCATCAAATTCAACCGGTGACTCCGTACCGACTAGAGGCCGCCGAGCTCATTTAGAGGGCGCTGTTTAGAACCTATCGATGACGATTTGGCTGGGCTGCAAGGTAGGAGGCGCGAGAATCTATGGGGGCGCGCAAAAAAGGTCGCGAAAAGCGAATGGCCTGCGATCTTTGATTATAGCTAGGCACCCTATTTGGCCCGAAAGCTAAGCTGGCAGTGTATTTCACTTTTCGAACCAACGAAATCTGTGTTATTCTTTATAACGCTTGCATGATTTGAGGGGGACCTTTTGACTGACCCAATCTTTAAATGTCCTCAATGAAATCTAGCGAGAAAAAGATTAAAGAAAGACCACGCCTACAGAACTATTAGGGTTTAATTCTGTGGTGCCAGGTCTAAAATTGCGCGTGAAGGAGAAAGTATGAACGCAAAAATCTATGTTGGTAACCTCCCCTATCGTCTCAGCGAAGAAGAGCTAATGGGGCACTTTGCTCAAATGGGCGAAGTTCTTTCGGCTCAGATCGTAACTGATCGTGAGACTGGTAGATCCAAAGGCTTTGGATTTGTGGAGATGCAATCTGCCGACGAGGCTAAGTCAGCTGTTGAAAAGCTTGACGGACAACCTTTGGCCGGAAGAAACCTGAAAGTCACCGAGGCACGTCCTCGCGAAGAGCGACCGCGAAATGGTGGTGGCGACGGCGGGTTCAAAAGAAACTTCGGTGGGCGCTCGCGCGATTAGACTTTCTCTTTCAATAGGCAAAGTATTTTTTTGAATTTTAGTAAAAACTTAAAGGAGCTCGAAGGAGCTCCTTTTTTTTGATTTTCACCCCGCTACGTGAAGAGTTACGCCCTATTGTCTCATCTTGCGACCGGTTGAATAAGAAGCCTTGTAACCTGCCGCTATCTTGTTACTGAGTGCACTCAGAAAGCAACGGCTTCCGAACTGTAAGCTGGCAATATTGCCAAACTTATCGACAGTCCCCAAGGGGGGGCAGTCTGACACCAGAATCACATGTGTGATTAGGGATTTAACGAAACTTTGATTTTTTGATTAAAAGTTATTCATGTCAAATCTGTAATGCGAATTAGCTTATTCATTTTGAGACACTTCGCCCAAGCACCGGTTTAGAGTGACTAGGCATCTCGTTTTGGTGCTCCCAGGTTATTGCACCTATGTATTCTCACTATGAAAACACTCATCTTTAAAACAATGTTTGCCTTTCTTATGCTGCTTATACTTGATTCTTGCGCTGGCGGCGGAGGATCTGGTACCGACGCAATCTTAGATTCAACACACCAAGATCTCAATTATAGTATTGCAGAAAGTGATACCGCCGTTACACCAACCTATCCGGCCAAGCCGGCTTCGTTGAGGGTCAGTCTCATTGATGCGCCCCATGGTGGCTTCGATGAAGTTCACGTGAACGTAAAACATGTCGAGCTTTGGCTGAGTGGTAAAGGTAAGCAGGCTCGCTTGATTGTAGCGCAAAATTTAGGCGATGTGGATCTTCTTACTTTAAGAAATGGAGTGCAGCTGCTGCTTGCAGATGTTGATATGCCAAGTCAGGTATCAATTTCTGCTGTTCGAATTGTTTTAAATGAAAGTGGACATTTTGGGGTCAAGTCGAACGGCGGTCAGTGTGACATGCAAACTCCTAGTGCTCAGCAGTCAGGAATTAAGGTCTTGCTTTCAAGTCCTGTGACGTTTGAAGATAACTATGTCTATTCGCTCGTTATAGACTTCGACGCTTTGAAGTCTGTCGTTGTAAAAGGCAATGGCGGTTGTCTGCTAAAACCAGTACTAAAGATCGCTTCATTCGTAAAAACGCCCGTAGACAACACGCCGGTAGATGGCGGTCCCTCTGATGACCCTGAGCAAGAAGAGCCTATTGGTGGCGGCGAAACGAATGATCCCGGCAATGATGGGAGTACAGGCGATGGCTCAGGTAGTGGAAGTACCGACGGTGGTTCGGACGGCGGTGAAAGCATATTTGATATAAACGATCCAAGCACATGGGGCGGCTTTGACCCTAGTGATCCTTCGACTTGGCCAGAAGGAATCACAGAAGCAGACCTTCGTGGATACTTTTAATAGTTAAAGTAAAACATTAAAACATATTACTTGCCGGCAAGATTGTTGAGATCTTGCCGGTCTTGTTTTCGGACTGAAAAGTCAGCCTCTCTTAGCCCGCCCGGATATCACGTGAAATCACCTTTTATTGTATTAATTTGTAGCGAAGACTAAGGACCAGTAAGATGGCGCACTCATCAGTCTCACCCGGCAAGTCTATTCTCGCTTATCAAAAGTCCAATTCAAAAAGTTTTGAAGAACTAACAAATTCGATGTGCAACAATGAAGTTTAGCCGGAGAGCACTTCATGCAATTGGCAATATGTACGACTGAATCACGTCAGCATTTAGTTAAAAGACTGCTTACGTCTTTAAAGGTTCGACCCAATGATTTCACTAAAGTCGTCGTTGTTATGCGAGGTAAAAAAGATCCATCCATTTGGGATAGTTTAAGCTTACCTTGCGAGGTGCTGATTGCAGATAGCGAATATAGAGATCAATTATTGAACCAAATAAAGGAGCTTTCACAAGCGCCCAAAGACGCGATTGATTTTGGTTTACAAGAAAAAGCAGAGGGGCCTTTATCGACGGGGCTCCAGCGAAATTGGGTCACTCTGCTAACCCATGGGCACTGCGTGGCCATTTGTGACGATGACCTTGTAGGTCCCATTTCACTATTCTCGCCGCCGGGGTCGCCTCAAGCGAAAGTGGGAAGGCTTAAGTACAGTGAAATTGATGAAGTAGAGTGCACCGACAGTATGGTGAAGCCTATTGAGGTCCCCTTAGCATCACTCGATGATTGTAAAGACCTACTGAAGGCTATTTCTCTTGCAGATCTATTGGAGTTCCAAAATTGGTTTGCGCTTTCGAAAGATCAAAACGCTCAGGTTTGGGCTGGTTTTATTGGAGACAGTGGCAATCAAGTGCAAGTTCCGCTTGTAATGTATCCTCCAAATGCTTGGAATCACATGAGCGATGAGCAAATCAAAGCTGCATTACACACTCGCACTGTTCTTAGGGCTGGCCCCAGTTTACTCGAGGCTCCCATGGTGGCAGTTCAGTTTTCGTTCTCTATGCTTTCAAAAGAGTTTTCGTGGCCTCCGTTCTTTCCGTACTTTCGGTCTCAAACGGGAGGGTTCTACCAAATCTCAAAACTTCTCTATCCTGACCTACGAGTCTTATTAACGCCATTTGTATTAAAACATTTGCCGGAGCCAACTCGATCGCAGGATCTTGCGGAAATCATTGGATCATTGCGAAGAATCGGTACAGATCGCTTAATTCATCTTGCACTAGGTGGATTAGCTCCAGGAGTTTCTTTTGGAGATATTGCGAAAGCATTAAAGGGAGTTGCTAGCTCTGGACATCAGTTTTTTCGACAAGCGCAGCTCGAGCTGCAGTCTCAAAATCAAGACTTAGCTGGAGTCTTAGAGAAAAGATTCCAGGGGCACTCACGGCCCATTTTGAAAGAGCTAGTTTTGCAGGCCGCTCAAGAGCTCCGAAAAGAGTATTCTTTTGTTTCTGATATTTTGCCCTATGACTATTTGGCTGGAAGAGCTGATGCACCAGGGGTTATGCTAGACGAATGGTCTGATAAATTTGATTCCTTCGCTCGATTGGTCGCGCACTGGCCAGATATTCTGGCTGCCTCTGTCCGTCTTAAAATTGGAGATTCGCAAATATAAATATCAGGAGCTTCGTAAACATCATGAGAGTTTTAAACACAACTTTGATATTAGTTTTCACGCTAGCAGGCAATTTGTCAGTAGCCGCAAATTCGCCAGATGAGAAATCAATTCAAAAAATTCTACAAGATTTTGTAGCGGCGTCGAAACCAAATAGAAGCGTCGGAAGCAAGGGGCACAAAGCGGCCTTTGAATTCTTGAAAAAAGAGTTTGATCACCTCGCAGCCGAACATTCAGGCAGTGTCTATGAACATTCGTTTACTCCAGAAATAGAGTTCGCAGTTAGTAATTACAAAAAAGATTTTGAAACACTCGTTGAAGGCAAGATTTCAAAGGACAAGCCAGATTACAAGAAGTGGAAGGACTTCACAGATTATTCGATTTCGTTTGTTCAAAAATACAAGGGTAAAGCAGGTCGCAATTTGGTTCTTGAGTTCAAAGGCAAGAAACTACCAAACGAAGTGGTCTATGTGGGTGCTCATTTCGACACAATCACTCATGATCATGCGAGCATGAGGTTCACACCAGACTCCCCGACTGACGGCGCAGATGACAACGCAAGTGGTATCGCGGCTCTTCTCTATACAGCTAAGAAGCTTGCGGAAGAAAAACATGATCGCACTGTTCGGATTGTTGCGTTTGATTACGAAGAAGTTTTTTTTCTAGGCTCTTATGCACTAGCGAAGGATTTGAAAGAGGGACAACTCGATTGGGCCCCTAAGGCAGAGCGCTACCGGGGGCTTTTTAATCTTGAAATGATTGGATGGAGCAAGGCCTCGTTGCAGAGTAGGCCAACCGTAAAACTCTACACCCGCCCAGACACCGATGAAGGATCCAAAGACGATCTTGTGCTGGCTCAATTGTTTGACGCTTCGGTGAAGAGTCTGAAGGCAAAACTGAAGCCGCAAATTCTTAAAAATGGATTCAACAGAAGTGACAATTGGTCGTTTTGGCAAAAAGGATTCTCAGCGGTTTGCATTTCGCAGGACTGGGAAGGTGATTTTAATGAAAAGAACTACCACACGGATCACGACAACATTGAGAATCTGAATTTGCCCTATTTAACTTAGATCAGCCGTGTTGTTGCCCACACAGTGAAGTCCGCCCTCAGCACTATTTCGCACGAATAATAGTTTTGAAGCCACCCGGCCCCATCCAAAGTTTGTTTATGCCGTTCGCTTGGGTTTCTTGCCTGCCTTGAGGTCACTTAAGTTCAAGATTTGAACTTCTATAATTCTTCCCTGAGAGTCCTCACAGAAAATAAATCCATCTTTAATGTAAGACTTTGCTTCGGTGCCCTTAGCAATTTTGATTGAGGCAAATTCAGAATCGAGATCCAAATAAACCTGCGGATAGTTTGTTTTCATTTCTTTTGAAAGTTCACCATGACGGTTATGACCAGCCATAGATCCTCTCCGCTGCGTGGGGTGATAACACCCAATTTCTAACCTTCGGAATACGAGCAGTCATAGAATGATACTACTTTGACTTTGCTTTTTGTTACAGGACTTTTTACCGATTTAACTAGAAAAACTGACTAAGGCGACGGACTTGCAGAACCATTATTCCTGCGCCGGAGTATAGATGACTCCGTTGACACTTTGTGTATCTAGCAGTGAAGGCCCAATCGGGAAGGTTCGACCCTTGTGTCTGATAGTCGGCGCTTGTACATGAAGGCGGTAAAGGTTATCGGGCCTTAGTGGAAGGTCGGGAACGGGGTCTACTAAATCCCCTGATGGTAGCCGGTAATGTTTTAGTTCTAGAATTGATCCCTGAAGTTCGGTGGTACACTTGCATATTCGCATACCTACTCCCCTTTGTTGTGAGCGTTTATTAAGTTACTAATTCTTTTGCCTTATTCACATAGATAAGTAAAAGTAGATGTTCTTAAATGGATGTGAAGCTATGCTTAACAATATCGATCTCAACAGGTTACGAACGATCACCGCTGTTTTTAATAAAAGGAGCGTTGCCGCAGCTGCGTCTGAATTGAATGTCACTTCGTCGGCGGTCAGTCAGTCAATTCGCCTTCTCGAAAAAGAATTGAAGACTCAGCTATTTCTACGAATCGGAAAACGATTAGAACCTACGCCGTTTGTTACAGAACTTTGCCTGGCGGTTAATCAGTTTCTTGGGCAGCTTGATCACGTTCTTGAAGGAGACCAAATCAAAGCCATTTCTGGCAAAGTAAAACTCGGAGCACCTTCCCTCTTTGGCTCTGGGGCCTTGATGAAGCAAATAGGGCGTTTAAGAAAGAGGCATCCGTCGATTCAAATCCAGGCAGTTCTCGGAGATACAAAAAGACTTCTCTTTGATTTGCTTGAAGGGCGGCTTGATTTTGCCTTTCTAGATTCTGGCAAGTATCCTGTTTCGACAAAGGACTTATTGTTGCAGCCTGTGGTTACGGAAGAGCTCATCCTCTGCTGTTCAAAAAGCTTCTACAAGGAGCATGTTGATTCGGATCATTCGTACAAACATCTCTCGGGTCTTGAGCATATTCCGTATCATGATTCGAGCGAGGCAATATATAAATGGTATATGCATCATTTCGGCAAAGCACCAAAACTTAATCCCTACCTGATGGTCGATCATCCCATTGCCATACTCAATGCCATCTGTGACGATCTTGGACTTGGAGTGGTCCCCGCTTCTACCGTAGAAAATCGAAAAGAGATTGTAGTTATTTCGACAAGAAAGCGCCCGCTGGTTAGTCAAATAGTCTTAGCCGAAGTTAAGGGCAAGGTGTATTCGCGAGCACAGAGAATCATAGTCAACGGCCTACGTTCAGCGCTTGAAGCGGATTGGATCCGATGAAACCATCAACACCACTAGGTTGAAACAAGGCTTCCGCTGCTACATAAGATTTCTACACCCAGCCGAGCAACCATTGCTCTCACACCCAGACCCCGAATCCAGTGTTATCGTTGCAACACAATTATCAACCGTATTTTTCTGGAGTTCTCTTTCAACTAATTTTGGAAGGGTACCGGCTATTAGCGCTCATCACGTTGAACTGGCCTTAGAGCTCTAAGACCCAAATCTTTAAGCTCATCGAAAGTTAGCCCGCGATATTCTGGGCGCACTTCGAAATAGTAGTTCATGTTTTCTCCAGTTGGATTTGTTAGCTCTACAGTCGGACGCGAGTAATCTCGAAATCCTCTGAGCCAGCTACCAAGGCCTGCAAAAAGTGGATAAAAACCCGAAACAAAGGCTGCTTTATCTAGTTGCGCATTAACAAACTCACGAACATTTATGCCTCTACTAAAGTAAGGGCGAGCACGTTCTAGTAAATACATCGGGTACCCGTAACAGTTTTCCCAAAGCGTATGATAGATCTTCGACATTCCGTGAAAAGTAGCGTCAGATAAAAACAAAGCCATCGCGAGCTGTGAATGTTCGGAATTAAGGTTTACTGGAAAAGGCTTAATTGGATGCCCACCAGAAAGTGTCGCTTGCGTGATTTTTGCAAGAGGCGAAACAAGTCTAAAGGAGATCGCATACATATTTTGTGTGCCCTTTATCAAGTCATAATTGTCGCCCACGGCATCGATAGAGGTATAAACCTCTGAGAGTCGAATTGGCTTTTCGATAAGAATCGACTTCCAAATTGGATCAGCCTGAAAGCTGCCTTTTTGCGAATCAGATAGGTTTATAAATCTCTCATTCTGCTCGAACAATGATAAACTTGTCTCAAGGTCTGACGGAACAAGGCCGACAAGTTCTATAAAAGCGTCGTTCTTAAACTCCGCCTGTTTCATACCGTGGGCAGCAATTGGCATGAACTTCTCGCGAAGAATCGAAAGCCTTGCTACTTTTGTCAATGGGATTTTGGCAAAATAAAATGTAACATTGGGCTCACGGCTAACATATCCTTTTTCATTTACGGGATATTCATTAAACTCTTTGATATCAGAATCTGACATATGCGTAAAATTGGCTACGAGTAGATAGTCTATCTCTGAGATCCCATCCCATCCGGTCAAATTCTTATAAAAGAGCGGGTGTTGGCTTGGATTCAAAACAACGACAGAGCGTCTAGCCGAGGTATCAATGGGCTTTCCTCTCACCTGCGGGCTAAAATGTCTCCCAAAGCGAACGGCTTGGTGAAAGGGATCTTCGCGAAAGTGGGCGAAGTATCCAAGGGGATGAATTCTGTTCACCTCAGCTAGGACCCTCTGTAAATCCGCACTCAAAGAACTGAGGCCGCCAAACGGCAATCGCTTTGTTGGATCTACAAAGCGATTGCCTCTGCTATCGCCGCCTGGTGGTTGAAAGATCTTACAGACTAGGGAGGGCTCGCGTGGGCTCCCAACAATCTGATCTAAGGGGCGAGCTCCCACATTTAGCCCATAAATACTTGTTGCCAGTAGAACCAAGAGTTTAAGTGAAAAACTTAACGATAGCGCTCTACTCTTCTTGGCTCCGTTAGACCCAAGTATGTAGTTTTGAAATACACGAAAGAACTGATTCTGAATTAATTTAACTGCAGCGGCCAACATGAGGTCCCCTTTATTAAAGGGGGTATATTACCAGTTTCTCGTAGCGGGCCGTGAGAGAAAAGATTACTCTGTGACTGTCAAAATTGAGCCAAGTAGCATCAGATAAAAACAGCACCCAGCTAACTGATTTAGTTAGCTGGGTGGCAGAATTCAAATCTCATTGTCTTATTTTGATACTTGATGTGAGTTGAAAGGTGCTGTGCTACGGAAGATCGTCAACAAGTAGGTAAGTCAGTAGAGAGCTTAGTGCAAGACTATTGGCAAAGGACCCACAGCCAATGGATTGTCTAAGTAAATACTCTTTTTGGTATCCAACTGTTGAGTTTGAACCATAAAAGTCCGAAGCTTACTACCACCTTGGCAATTGGTTTTTACAGCTTGAACTATCTGTAGACTTTGAGCGTTGCCTTCCTCCGAGACTCTCAAAGAGAAATCACTGTTCAAAAAACAATTTTCGCCGCCCTCAACAGCAACTTTAAATATAACTTGCGCCCCATTCCTGCTGTAGGGATGGATCTCAACACCACTCACTTTTGGCACTAGAGATTCAATATTTGGGGATGTTCCGGTTTGTTGTGCAAATGCTCCAACAGTGAAGCCCAGCGCCAGCGCCAGAGTTAGACTACAAAGTGCGAATTTATTTAATTTCATAAAATCCTCCTACTTGAAAGCTTTTCCTATTTTAATATGCGGCTTGTCATTCGGATACGTGTAGTTTGTAAAAAATACAGGGTAGTTGGAGCTCGCAGGTTGTCTGATACCTTAAGAGAGACTCGTTGCGACTTAAGTCTTCAATAAGAATTTCTAATAGGTGGTGATAATAATTCCACCGTAGTTTCATGATTTCCATTTACTCAAATCGACAGAAACCTTCTGAGGTACACTTGATCCTTTAAACTCTCATTCGTTGAGTGGAGGAGTGATTGTCACAGAAGTACTTACAAAATACACATTTCAATTCTTATTTTTGCGAGGGGCTTGTCACTTGCGCAGCGGCTTTATGTCTACTGGTTTTGATGGCTTCGTTTTCTTTTGCGAACGGCAAGACTGTAGAGATTAAAAACAACGCCATTACCTCAGAAGAAAGCAAAGCGGAAGCCCGCACGAGCCTTCATTTGAAATGTAGCCAGGGGGTTGGACTGCTCTTTCGAGGCAACTTTGCTTACGAGAATTTGGTTGATATATATGGGGGTGTTGAGATTTCTATAGCTCTCAGCCAAAAGCCTGAGTCGCTGACTCCGCATTCAACCACTCATGTTGTTGTTGACGAACCTATCCGATGGCATGGCGATTCGAAAATGCAAAAAGATCCTTACTGGGAAAAGAGAGCCGAGTCGGCTGAGTTGACGGCAAGCTCCTCGGAGTTGCCAGATTTTTCTTCTCAGGATGGAAGTACTAGTCATTCACCGGCAGTGATCGTTAGTGAAAAAAATGTTCGCTGTGGATTTGAATACAAAGATCTAAATCCGTCAGTTATTCAGTTTGATTTAGGTGACAAGTTGGTTTTGCCGAGGGGTTGTGCAAACGCAAATCAACGCGAATCAAGGCAATCAACGATATCATTTTCTCTGGGGCAGAAAACAGAGGCGCATGTGCTTGCAGAGGATCTGTTAGAATCTACTTTAGACTTATTCAGTAGCTATAAGAAAAGCTTGATGGGGCGGCTATCAAGGTTGTTTGGTGATGAAATTAGCAAGTTTCCGAATGAAGTCCCAGTAGTGTTTGTTGAATGGTTGACGACCGAAATGGGAGATCCTGAAGGCACTGACTACGAAATATTTAAGGGTCGCGATGTCATGGAGCCATCTGTTGAAAGAACAATAGGGCCGATGTTGAGTTTGGCAAAGGGCATTCGGATCTACCAGTCAGTTTTCTCCCTTCAGCATTGTCAGTTGAGAGCTAATCAAGACCACGAGCGAGCAAAGTAAGGGGCCGCCTAAGCTCCCCCTCCTTTGCGCTCTGATTTTTGCTTTGGCGGTTATATTGACTGCCCTCGATTCCTGGTTCCAGGTGAATTCTGTTCTCAGCAACTTACGAGAGGGCCTGCAGATTGCTCTTGGCGGTGTTGGGAATCTGCCTTAGCATCTGGGAATGAAAATGGAAGACTGGGCCTTTGCGCTCACTTTGGCTGCCATTAGAACTTCTCCGTCAGAAGTTGAGAGCTTTTTTGGCAAATGCAGAAAAGCTGGGCCCTTTGAGATAGGAAGTTTGTCTGTACCAAGCCGATACTCCGTAGGGTTTCGTTTTAAAGATGAGTCAATTCATACTTTCGTCGAAGGCATTAGGCTTCTGCATAAATCTGAGATTGAGGACTTTGCAGTTGGGATATACGACTACTCGGGCAAAGATATGCCAGAAGAAATCGCAGGAGCCTTTTTAGGGACGTCACGCCTCTTATTGGTCCTCAAGTCGAAAAGTGGACCGAGAGCCTTTAGCCCGAAGACTGAAAGTCACTATGCCACTCTATCAGGAGTAGACGCTGGACGGCTTGGGGCTTCTCACACCTTCGAGGGTGAAGCTCCGCCAAAAGGTACACCCGAGGAGCCTATACAGCAGGCTAATGAAGAAGCGAGTTGGTGCAACATTTTGATATCAGAAGAACTGTTAAATCAAAGTGTCAAATCAATTAGAGACGTTGCGATTGTAGAAGAAGATTTTGTTAACTCGGTAGAAAGAGCTCGCAATTTTTCTAAAAAGATGAGTACGCCATTTACCGAAGCCTTTGATTTGGCCCTGTTCTACTTTCAATACGAGAATCTTAAGAATCTGATAGACTCAGAAAAACAGATGGATGACGGTCTCCGCGAACTTGGTTTTTCAGATTTGGGAGTTCAAATCTCTCTAGAGTATCGTGGGTTGCTAGAAGATTTCTTGAGTCTTGGCTTCAACCTAGAGGCTTCTAGGCGTCTAACTGTTTTCGCTATTTTAAGCGACCTGTTTGGCGGCATGGGCAGTTGGAATGATCAAGCCTTCACATCAGATAGTGACCAAGAGCTTTACTTGGAGATCTCCCGTTCTGTTTACAAAAACGTCTATGATTTCTTTGTTACTACGTTAAACTCTTTAGAAACCTGAGATGATAGGTGTCTGGGTAGTTGAACTGAAACTCAACCTGAAGCGATTGAATATGTTGACCGCAGTTAAATGTTCCTGAATGAAGTGACTATATAGGCCTACGTCGTTGAATTGAGGGTTCTCTCACTGGCAAAATTTGTCGCTATCGTGGGGCCTTCGTTGATATTTTTCAGTCACCACCAAGGATCTGCGAATAATTTTTAAACAGTGTCTATTAGTGATACACTTCTTGAGTTCAAGAAGAGGTGTCACTGTATGGGTTTTACAAAAATTTCTTTTTTATTTTATTTTTGCTTTCTTTCGCTCGGTTTATCTACATCAGGGCAATCTAGCACTTCAATTTAGAGAGATTTCTCATATTGAGATTCTCAGGTATTTTACTGAGGCTTTTCTCTTTGCATCTAAAGCCCGTCAGGAGCTTAAAAGTATAGAAAAAAAAGCCCTTGCTATCTTTGCCGAGTATCCGACCCTCCGCAAATCACGACTTGATTTTGATGTCAGCGCAAAAGAAGGTCTGAGTATAAAAAACGCAGACTTTGACTCCCTCAGCTCATTGATTGAGGGCTGCAAAGAGTGAGTGGGAAAAGGGTTTTTGCCCCCCTAACCTGCACCGTCAGAAAATCTCCATACCACGAACTAGCCAGCGCCACCCAATTGGTAGATTGTTCCAGTTGCCCCGGCGCTTCCGGTTGTTCCTCCACTGACATCAATGTTAGAAAGTGAAACATCTGGTTCAGCCGTCCCCTTTTTGAGGGAAACTCTTCCGCCGCCACCCGAGCCGCAAATGTGGTCCGTTGTAACATAGCCTTCGCCACCTTTTGCATGAATCGTCGCATTAGCATGAACTGAAAAGTTGTTTGCCTGAATATAAATGCTACCACCAGATCCCCCTGCCCGACATTGCCAAGCTCCAGCGGTGCCTGTCCCTGAGCCGCCGTCAACTCGAATTTTTGCATAGTTGCCAAGAGTAAGGGTTCCAGAGATATTCATTATGATTCTCCCGCCGCCCGTACCGTAAAGAGTGGTGTAATTTGCTCCCCCATTGCCGGCTCCACCTGAGCCAAAATCTACAGGAGCTGTATTTGAACCATAGGTGCCGCCACCCGTGGCGCCGGCCAAATCGCCGTTTCCTCCAGCGCCACCGTAACCGCCGCCGCCAGCAGCTCCAACAAATGTACCCGCTCCTTCAGCGTAGGATCCCGCGCCCGTGCCATCTCCGTGAGGAGTGCTCGTAGCGCCGCCAAAGCCACTTGGATTGCCAAGAGCAATTGCATTGATAGACGCAGAAGAATCAAGGGTCACGTTCGTCGCGACGAACGAAGATATATTGCCTATAATGCCAGTGGAGCCTTCAAAGGTAACATCTCCGCCCATATTGATAGAGAACTCTTCAAGCAGTCTTGGATTGTAAAAGACGCCGTAGCCTACGCCAGTATTTCGAAAAACAAGATTCCCGGAACCTGAGATTGTGTATCCATTTGGAATTGGCTTAAGGTAATCAATATAGCAAGTCGTGCTCAGATTTCCCGAGTCGCAAATGCTATCAGCAGTTGCGTAATCGTAATAGAGAGAGCCCTCACCAGGCTTTTCTCCGCCAAAAAAGTATGTGCCGCCATGAACTCCCAGCAAAAATCGACCTGTCGTACCATTTGAAAAACTGTTCACTCGGATTTTTGCAGTAGGCTTTACCCAAATTCGTCCTCCACCACCGGCCCCGCCACCAAATGCTGCCATAGACACCCAAGTAGCTTTCCTCGAACCGCCTCCCCTAGCACTCGCATTTGTGGCTGGAGAATCCACCCACAAATTGTTAACATCAAAGCGAATGGTGCCGCCGGCGCCACCGCCTCCCTCTAACCAAACGTCAGCAGTGCCGCCGTTAACGTAGAGGTGAGTGTTCCAGCCCATATGAAAGGTATCGGCGATAATGTTTACAATGCCCCCTCCGTGCCCGGCCTTTTCATAGCCCCTCAGAAAGCCAGCTGCGCCCCCAGAACCAAAAGTTGTAGGGTCGTTGGCACTGCCATAGGAAGCACCGCCATTTGAGCCAGCTATGCTACCACGACTTCCGGCGCCGCCATGGCCGCCGCCCCCGCCAGCTGCGTCTCCACCACTGATGGCTCTCGTTCCTCCGCCAGGTCCATATCCATTGTAATAGTAACCTTCTGAAGGGCCGCCGCCGCCAGCATAGCCTAGTTCTGAAGCATCAATCCTACTACCAGCCTCTGCAAAATAAATGGTATCTGCTTGGATTGGGTTGAGATTCG
Organism: Bdellovibrionales bacterium CG10_big_fil_rev_8_21_14_0_10_45_34; assembly: GCA_002778785.1. Lineage (GTDB taxonomy): Bacteria > Bdellovibrionota > Bdellovibrionia > Bdellovibrionales > 1-14-0-10-45-34 > 1-14-0-10-45-34. The sequence continues at coordinate 14,882 of PEZS01000015.1, forward strand.
CTCTGATAATAGTGTTATTATTAAGTGTGATGTCACCGCTCATAACTATGCTAATGGTCTTTGCGCGAGCTGTGCTGTAGAGCCCCCCACCTAAATCGAGTTGAAGATTTCCTGAGCCTGATATAGCTGACCCAGGTGGGACGTATTTGGTCGTATTAACTACACAAGTTGTAGATAAATCCCCAGAATCGCAAAGCGCAGCACTCCAGTCGGTGATGTTTTGGTAAAAGGATCCATAGCCACCGGGCTCAAATCCTCCTTTGCCGCCATAAGTGGGAAAATCAATAGAAGGGGCCAGCCGGGAAAAGTTTAATGAAATGTATCCCCCTGAGCCGCCCCCGCTCTTTAAGCTGTCTTCACGGTAGCTCGATGCCCCCCCGCGTACGTTCGGTGATATTTGACCAGAAATATTTGTCGCCTCAATGTAAATGCTTCCGCCCGAGCCCCCGCCGCCGGCACCCAACGCACTGGAGCCCGACCCACCTTGGCCGCACGCCGTCGCAATCTGTGATGTCGTAGAACCCGCTGCAGTGATGGTTCCAGAGGCAATCAGACTAATCCGACCGCCACCGTTGCCCCCAGCAGAAGAGGTATGCACGCCGCCGCCGCCGGAGCCATAGGTGTTGGCCAATGCAGCCGATCCATAAACTGCGGCGACAGCAGGCGAAGATTCGCCGCCCCCGCCGAGTCCAGCGTGGGTAGCCCCAGAACACGATAGGCCAGAGCCAGCATCGTGGCAGGTGCCTCCACCTGCGCCAAGACCTGTCGTGCTCGCATTGCCAGTGCGATATCCACCGAGGCCGCCAAGACCAGTGGCACTAATGCTACCGCTACAGGTCACTAAGTCTCCTGAAACGGATGCAAAATTCATATTAACTGCTGTAATTTGTACGTTTGCATTGATTCGATTTGAACCAGTAATACTGAGATCCCCAGTCAAGTTGATGGTGAAGTCCTGCAAATTGGTAAGGTTTCGAAGCTGCCCGGTGGTTGTGATAGTTAGGTTATTTGCACTGATTGTCGCACCAACTGGCACATCTTGCACCGTAGTAATCGTACAAGTCGTCGTGAAGTCGCCAGAATCGCAAGAGATTGGGGTGATAATAATAGTTGCATCAACTGTCAACACGCCCACTCCGCCCGAACCAGTAAGATCTGGTTTCGTAGCACGAATGACGATTGTCCCTATAGTATCGTTGTTGATTCCATTACCAGTGAAGTTTGCGACACCACTTGAAGCAGATTCAGTGAGTGTTCCAGATAGAGTTCCAGGACCAGATTGCTTGCTGATTGTAATTGTTGCTGACGCATCGGCTCCCGTCTCGACAACATTTCCGTATGTGTCACGCACCTGAATGACACCTTGGGGATTGAACGCCACTGAATACTTTGCATGTGTAGCTGGTGCGGTAGAAAACACAAGCTGACTTGCTGCCGCGTGAGTTATTGTAAATCCGCTAGAGGCTTGGGCTATCGCGCCAATTCCACCGCTACCCGAAAGATCTTGTTTGGTTGCAGTCATGACCTTTGCCCCAGCGGCAGTCATGCTGAGACCACTAAAGGTCGCAACGCCGCCTGAGGCCGTGGCGACAACAGTTCCCACAAGTGACCCAGAGCCGGTGGTAATTGAGAGCGTAACCTCCGCTGTACTATCTACACCTGAGTCGATCAAGTTGCCCTGGGCATCTAGTATGTGAACAATTGGTTGAGCGGCAAAGGCCACTCCCGCCACTGTTGTGGTGCTTGGTTGCTGGGTAAACAATAGGCTTGCAGCAGGTCCGTGGGTAAAAATAACTGTGCTTCCTGATTTTGCTATTGGTGATGTCAATGACAAGATCTTGCTTTCAGCCTTTGTAGAAGCCAATGTACAAGTGGTGACGCCAGAGGAACTCGAAGCCGAGCACGAACCGTAATTGTTCGTCGAGCCGGTATCTGTTGCAGAGAAAGTCGGAATAACACCCTGAAGAGGACACATTGAATCGTTCAACAGTGTGACGGAGATACTTGATGTTGCCGAGCCATTTGCCACCACCGGTGTTGTTCCTGCAATTGTGGTATTTGTCGTGTCTGCAGCAGTATCAACAACGAAGTCGAAAAGGCCCCCCGAGGCTTCCTGAACCGTCCCGCTAGCCCTCGCTGCCTCAATAGAAAGTTTGTAGTTGCCACTTAAAAGACTGCACCCCGCTGGCGACAAGGTTGTCGCAGTCGTATTTTCTGTTGCGCAGGCCACTGTTGTACCGTTGCTCTCGTACACAGTTACATTGTACGAATCCGCGTTTGTCGACGCCCCCCATGAAAAGGTGGGAGATGATCCTGACGTCAAGCATATATCACTCACAGTGTCTGAACCACCCGTGACTCCAGCGATTGAAAAAGCTCCTATCGCCGTAGGGTCATAATTGAAGTTATGGGAGATGACATCCGACACCCTCCCTGCCTGATCATATGCTCTGACAAATAGGGTATGAGCCCCGGAGCTTAAGCCACTCACCGTGTAGTCGCTCAAATTAGGGCATATAGTGTAGTTACCCGTGTTTAAACGACATTCAACACGCTGAACGCCACTCCCGGAGTCAGTAGCCGCGATACGAAAGGTGGCAGAGTTTACATTCACGACATCACCAGGTGTAGAAGTGAACGACACTACCGGCGCCGTGCGATCAAGCATAAAGTAAGGACGTTTAAGTGCTAGTTTTGCTTTACCATTACGTCCTACAGCCTGAACAGAAATACGAACAAGAGTATTTTCGGGAATTCCGCAGTTTTCAATAAAAGTCGATATTTCTGCGACTGAAACGCTGCACACCAGAGAGGCCTCATCACTGGCAAGCGTAACACGTACAATGTATCGAGCAGCGTTGTCACTTTCAGACCACTCTAAAGATGGCTCTACATCACCGTAGATGATCTGCTCTTCATCTTCTACATCTTCACCATGAACTTTTTGAATTTGAAAACTTGAAAGTGGCGAATCTCCCCCTGAAGAAAGATCCTTCATGCTTTCTTCAACAAACCCGCACGAGGATACGACTAACACCGAAAGCACCGCTGTAACGGTTCGTAGCAAAGTCGAACCCACTTTTTTCTTCTTGATGTCGCTCAATATTGACGAATCCCTTAAGAAAAGCACTCGCAAACCATGTGGCCAAATCGGCTGTTCTCTGTATTGTCGCATACGTACCACCTCAGGTACGTTATCGACGTCGCCAATGTCGGACTAAAGAGTTTTGCTCTAAGTTCTCACTTAGTAGCTCAAAGAGAATCATCCATTGGCTCAAACAGAGTCGTTTGTGTCTCAAAGGGAGAAGAATCGCCGCTTCTAATTGCGGACTGTGTTTTCTACTCAGGTCTACTCTCAAAATCGAGTCGAATTGTGGACCCAACAATTATTCAAAGCAAAGCGGCTTTCGACTTTCGACCCAGGCACTGGTGTGAGAGAAGAGATTTCAGGCATTGTCGCAAAGTTCGACATTTTGACCAGTATACAATCCTTCGAAGGCGTTATTGGCTCGTTTTTACGCTGAAATGCACGCCGTCTTAGTAAAGGTACTGAGGTCATGCAATGAACACCAAGCAAATTCAAGAAGTACATTATATCGTACTTTTCCCATTGATTTTTAGTACATTATATCGTACCATAATTTATATGAAATGGGCGCTCAGAAAGCTAGCTGGTTATTTGCATTGGGTTAATGGTTTGAAATTAAAGGAACTCGGTCAAGTGGAAGCAAGGCTTATGCGGATAACAGAGGAAGGCCATTTCGGAGGCGTTAGAGATTTGGGAGACGGGCTCTGGGAGCTGAAGTTTAATAACGGCAATCGAATTTACTACACCCGTACCGGCAAGTACGAATTAACATTGATCCTTGGAGGAAATAAAAATGGCCAAGACCGAGACATCAAAAAAGCGAAAAGTCTTCTCTATGAATAATGCGCCTATAATCAAGCTCAAGAAAGGCGCAGTGAGTTTTCCGCATGATCCCAAAGAATTTTTAAAGGATCGCGCTAAGATCCGACAGGCCTTAACGGAGGCAATGGAAGAGGGTGACATGGACGCATTCCGGGAAATCCTAGGCGCGCATGTAAAAGCAGTTGGAGTTCAAAACATCATTGATAGAACGCATTTAACTAAGAGCACGATTTATTCGGCTATCAAAGAAGATGCAAACCCTACTATTGAAACGGTTTTTCGGATTCTTAAGACCGGAACCTAAAAAGGTGAGCCAGTTGAAGCGCCTCGTGAATTTTCTTAAGAAGGTACTCTCTGGTTTTAGGTTGCAATTACCTACTGTCGGCCGCGATGTTTTAGTGGCTGCTATGCCGTCCACTTCATCGAAAGCTTCTTTTTGCTCTTCACACAATCCAGAAGATAAAGGTCGATAAGTTTTTGATAGGAGACACCTGACTCATCAGAGAGTTTTTTGAAGTAATCGATGACGACAGGGCTTAAATTGATACCGACTGCTTTTTTCTTTTTGGCAGGGTACGGATTTTTAACTTCCTTCATTTTATTGAAATCATATTCCTTTTTCATAAAACACCCTTTCTTTTTTTGTAGCTTTACGAGTCGAAATAATTCGAACAACTGAGTCTGATTCTCGAAGGCAATGAACCACAACTAAAAGTTTCCTGGTGCCACTCCCAATTTGAACCAAATGAAGACGGCGTGAAAATTGCAAAACTAGTTTACTATTTGCCTTGCGTTTAATACCACTACACGGTATAGTGGTATTAACTGAGGCGTAATGATTCGCAACTTTGATAATAAGATAGCCAAAGACATCTGGGAAACGGATTCGTCCCGATCGCTTCCAAGGGAGTGTTGGATTCGAGCTAAAGCCCTTCTAACCATCATGCATGCGACCTCAGATTTGACAGATTTAAAGATTAAGGGCCAGCCACCGAGTATCCGACTTCATAAGCTCCAGGGAAATCGTAAAGGCGAATGGAGTGTGACAATTAGGCTTCCTTGGTGCATTACCTTCAAATTTAAGAATGGCGAGTTTATGAACGTTAAAATTGAGAATTATCACTAGAGGTATTTATGATTAAAAATCCAAAACCCATGCACCCAGGAACTGTGCTCGATGAAATCTATATGAAAGAGATGAACCTCAATCAAACGCAGTTCGCTCAAAAGTGCGGGTGCACACACCGAAAAATCAATGAGATCGTCAATGGTAAACGAGCTATTTCTCCGGAGTTTGCTTTGGTTTTAGAAAAGGTTCTTGGAACAACGGCAGAAATGTGGGTTCGCATGCAGGCGGAGTACGATTTGTGGGTAGCACGACAGAAGGCCGCATGAGCTAACTATTCAAAAACTATCGACCGGGAGTGCTAGGTGCTGGTGGAGTTTGAACTTTTTGAAACTATCTACCGTTGAGTGAGAAGAGCCGGAATTTCTAAATATCTGAAATTAGATGGTTTTTAAAATCGAAAAATGAGACAACTGGTGCGCGAATCGAACAAGTAGACGAACCGCTTGCTACGTTTATATTCTGGAGGGAACCCGCACTAAATCAAAATTTAGAATTGTTCAGCGGCGACTGATTAAAACCGGTAAATATCAAATCAAGTCGTGGTCAATGCCCTCTTAAGGGGTTTCGTGTATTACTTCTTGGTTTCTTCTTTTGGATTTTTTGTTAAGACGAGCTCGGGTTCGATTTTGGGTTTTGGGTCCTCTTCGCGCTCAAAAGACAAAGTGTATTCGACATACTTTGATTCATTCCAGGGCGGCGGAGGGAAGGTAAAGGCCTTGATCTTACTCATTAAACATTGATTCATTGCTTCGTTGCCAAAGTCGGAGCGAATCACCTCGACAGACTGAGGCACACCATCGGTTTGCACCGTCCAATCCAAATATACCGATCCCCTTTTTACCGGCGGATCAGTTTTTAAAAACTCCAGCCAACACTCTTGAAGTGATTTTGCGTTTTTTACTACGGTATTCTTTATCTCTCTTGCAACGTAGGGATCTTGCGCCCCCTTGCCGCTTTTGTCAGCAGGCTCCGTTTGCATCGCCTGGCCAATTCTGGCTTCCATTCGCATAAGATCATTACGCAACATGTGATTCTGATAGGCCAGATAACCAATGATCAGCAGCACAAAAAAGCTGGCAGAAACAACAAGGGGCTTATTCATAGGTGGCACCTTTCGTCTTGGTTTTTTGACCCTCACAGATCGGTCTAATATTTTTCAAGAATTCATCTCATCAAAAATGGTTTTTGTGGTCAACCAACCTTTTTGATGAAAGCTTCTTGGTTCGTTGAGTTTCGATAAACTGGCGTCGTGAAAGCTACTAGTATTATTTTCCACATCTCGAGATACAGGCAGATATTTCTAGTTAATTCAGCAGTAATACAACTAAGGGCTTTGAAGCTTGTAAACATACACGGCGCCAGCATTACTTGCCGAATTGTCGGGGCTTGCCGTAGTGCCGTTGGTAATGGTCGTTTGATTGCTGTCCTCACTACTGGCGCCCACCGCCAGCGTGTCTCCATATAAACTCAAGCTGCCTCCAAAATAATCACCTGCCTCCGCATTCGCCGCTTTAACGTATGCTTCTTGGGCCCAAGTGGCTCCAGTCCGTTTGTAAACGTATACTGCTCCGGCGTCGGCCGCTGAGTTATTGCCGCTAGCAGTGATGCCATTGGTTATCGTCGTCTGATTGCTAGACTCACTACTGGCGCCCACCGCCAGCGTGTCTCCCGACACAGTTACACTAGCACCAAAGAAATCATACGCTTCAGCATTCGCAGCCTTGATGTAGGCCTCCTGGGCCCAAGTAGTTCCAGTCCGTTTGTAAACGTAAACGGCGCCCGCCCAATATGCGGAGTTATCGCCGCTGGCAGTTGTGCCATTGGTTATCGTCGTCTGGTTGCTATCCTCGCCTGGGGCCCCAACTGCCAAGGTGTCCCCGGCCACACTCACACTCTTACCAAAATTCTCAACCGCTTCAGTATTAGCTGCTTTGATGTATGCCTCTTGGGCCCAAGTAGTTCCGCCCCGTTTGTAAACATATACAGCGCCAGCTCTGATTGCCGAGTTATTGCTGCTCGCCGTTGTCCCGTTGGTAATCGTTGTCTGATTGCTAGCCTCGCCTGGGGCCCCAACTGCCAAGGTGTCCCCGGACAGACTTACCTCTCTACCAAACTCATCACCTGCTTCTGCATTGGCTGCCTTAAGATAGGCCTCCTGAGACCACGTGGTCCCCGTCCGTTTGTAAACATATACTGCTCCAGCTTCGGTCGCTGAGTTATCACTGCTCGCCGTTGTCCCGTTGGTAATCGTTGTCTGATTGCTATCCTCACCCCTTGCACCCACCGCTAGCGTGTCGCCTGAAATACTAATGCTCATGCCAAACTCATCCCCCGCTTCAGCATTAGCTGCTTTGATGTAAGCTTGTTGATGGATACCAACGCGTTCATCGACGCTGTCTTGGTTCATATCGCCGATAGACTCGCGATGATAAACGTATACTGCTCCGGCGTTGGCCGCTGAGTTATTGCCGCTTGCTGTGGTGCCATTGGTGATTGTCGTCTGGTTACTTGCTTCACCACGGGCCCCTACCGCGAGGGTATCATTTGACAAACTTACACTATAACCAAACTCATCATTAAAACCCCTATTTACAGCCTTGATATAGGCTTCCTGCGCCCAAGTTGTGCCGTTACGCCTATACACATAAACAGCTCCCGTGTTAGACAATGAATTGTCAGTGCTAGCCGTATCACCGTTAGTGATTGTGGACTGATTGCTCGACTCCATCTTAGCCCCTACTGCCATCGTGTCGTTCGAAACGCTGATATCGGAGCCAAATTGATCAAACCAATCCGCATTGGCCGCTTTAACGTATGCTTCTTGGGCCCAAGTGGCGCCAGTACGTTTATACACATAAACTGCACCAACGTGGCTAAATGAGTTATCGCTGCTTGCAGTCGCGCCATTTGTAATCGTTGTCTGGTTACTATCTTCAAATTGCGCCCCCACCGCCAAAGTATTTCCGTACAAGCTCACTTTGAGTCCGAAGTCATCACCTCCCTCGCTGTTTGCCGCTTTAATATAGGCCTCTTGCGCCCAAGCATCGCCTGTACGTTTGTAAACGTAAACGGCCCCTGTCCGGTGGGCTGTAACATTGCCGCTAGCAGTGATGCCATTGGTAATTGTTGTTTGGTTGCTAAATTCGCCCCAGGACCCTACTGCCAGGGTGTCGCCGAAAACGCTGACGCTTCCGCCAAAATAAGCTTGGGCTCTGGCATTTACAGCTTTTATATACGCCTGCTGCTCCCAGCTTATACCTGTACGCTTATAAACATAGACAGCTCCAGCCCAGGTGGCTGAGTTATTGCCGCTTGCTGCGGTGCCATTGGTGATTGTTGTCTGGTTGCTGTCTTCACGTTTGGCCGCCACTGCAAGCGTATCGCCTGCAACGCTAATCCACTCGCTAAAAAAATCGTCAGATTCCGCATTCGCCGCTTTAATATAGGCCTCTTGCGCCCAAGTCGTGCCGTTACGCTTATAAATATAAACTGCGCCTGTAAGGCTTGCTGAGTTATCGCCACTTGCGGTGGCTCCGTTGGTTATCGTCGTCTGATTGCTATCCTCACCAAGGGCGCCCACCGCCAGCGTGTCTCCCGACACAGTTACACTAGCACCAAACCCATCCCACGCTTCCGCATTGGCCGCTTTGATGTAGGCCTCCTGGGCCCAAGTAGTCCCGGTCCGTTTATAGACGTACGCAGCACCAGAGTCATCGGAAGAGTTATCGCTACTCGCCGTAGTACCATTGGTGATCGTGGTCTGATTGCTATCCTCACCAAGGGCGCCCACCGCTAACGTGTCGCCTGAAATACTAATGCTCAAGCCAAAATTATCATCCGTTTGAGCATTCGCCGCTTTAATATAAGCCTGCTGCACCCAGCGTTGTGTGGTTGTTACATTCATTCGCGCATCCCAACCATCGCTTGTAGCGACAGCTCCCACGTTTCCGGCGGCATCCACGGCTCTAACACTAATGTAGTATCTTGTTTCATTGTTCAGTGTGACACCCGTTCGTTGATAGCTTGTGATGTTTGAAATGTTTGTGTAGTTAAGCACATCTGTCCCGCCAGCTGTCGAGCCAATCGCAAATTCATAGTAGCTGACTGGCGCACCGCCAGCTGCCGGTGCCGCCCAAGTGACCGTAGGCGTCTCTGTGATCGCATTCCAAAAGTTTTGATCATTTAAGCTAGTTGGCGCACCCAAGGCTGTAGCGTCGACGGTAAATCCGTCGCCGTTTGCGACAACTCCCGCGTTGCCGGCATTGTCTATAGCCCTTACGCTCACATAATAGGTCGTGCCATCTACTAGCGCCAGACCTGTTCGAGAGTAACTCGTAACGTTTCCAATATCCGTCCAATTGAGCGTCTGCGTTCCGCCCAAAGTCGTTCCAATCGCCATCACGTAGCTGGCTACTGTACCGAGAGCATCCGTACTTGCAGTCCAGCTCACAGTCGGGGTTGCTGATGTGGAGCTTGACCATGTGCCATCATCTAAACTTATTGGCGCGGTGGGACCAGACGTGTCTTTAGTCCAGGTGCAACTGGTGGCACTTGCTGCTGGCTGCAGATTCGCCCCCTGCCCCAAAACGCATAACATATACGTTCCATCACCTGTTAGTGTATCTGTAATGTTTGCCCCTACAGAAGTGAGCGCACTATAGCCTGCGGTATTGGTGCAATCTGCCGAAATCCCAAACTTGTACCGGTACTGGGACACTCCCGTCCCACCCACATCCACGTTCAACGCCATTGCATTAGATGGATCCGCTGGACAGCCGGTAATTGTAGCTGCCGGAGCCGCGCGATCGAGAATAATCCCCGCGCTCACCGCAGTTGAAGCAACATGATTATCTGAAAAGGAAATCCACAGATAGACTGTTTTTGCTCCATCGGACTCAGAAAGTGTGAATGACGTCGGACGTGTTGCGTGCCACCCATTGCTTGAGCGAATTGAATCATTGAAAATCGTACCGAAAGGGGCAGTTGACTCGTAATGGGGCCACTAAGAGCCCCGTTGCCTCATAATCCTGACACCGACTAA
>PEZS01000016.1:0-504 GCA_002778785.1 Bdellovibrionales bacterium CG10_big_fil_rev_8_21_14_0_10_45_34
GGGTTAACCAGCACGACTTCTTTTTCTAGTTTTTTACATGGAAGAGTTTTACATAGCTCTATCCAGGTTTGTTTGTTCTCTGGTGTGATGACGCTGACGATTTTTTTGGCTTTTGATACCGAGAACTCACCTGCTCGAATGGCTTCTTTTAACTCAGGCACCTCTCGAGATTTTCTCATAACGCCAATAAAACTTGCCGCTACCGACTCCGACAGTTTCAAGGCCTCTGTGCAATAAGTCCAAAGACTTCCGTAGCCAAGGCGAAGGAAGGCCTTATATTTTTCTACTGCGTCTAAGGCCTCGATAAGTTCGGCTTTAGCAGTTAAGTACTTTGCGGTTTTTTCGACGGCGTCAGTGTGAATCTTTCTTAAAAAGATATTGTCTGGTTTCATAGAGCCTTCGCTTTCGTTTCTGGTTTCTGGTTTCTGGTTTCTGGTTTCTGGTTTCTGGTTTCTGGTTTCTGGTTTCTGGTTTCTGGTTTCTGGTTTCTGGTTTCTGGTTTCT
>PEZS01000016.1:545-117091 GCA_002778785.1 Bdellovibrionales bacterium CG10_big_fil_rev_8_21_14_0_10_45_34
AGGCTCGCCAAGGGCAATGAAAAAATAGACCACAAAGCGAGATAGTTTTACTCAATAGAGCCGCGAGAGGCGCCCTCTGAGCGGTAAAAACAAACGCAAACAAATGATCGCAATCGCAAGTCCATTTGGAGAAGAGCGAGAGAAATACTCGTCAAGCTCGAAGGCTCAGCGTCAAGAATTTCATCGCACCTATATCAACTCGTCAACAAGATGCTCATGCCAGTTCTCGAACAAAACGAAAGCAAGCACAGAGAGATGATAGAGGGTGATAGAGTGAATTTAGGCCCGTTCGTGAGCTAAGGTGGGAGATCGCCGGAGAGTCTAATTTGTAGATTTATCTTAGACCTGCCCTTTTGGAACCTTGGCTATAAAGAGCGCCCAAAAAAGATGTAGGCGCCTAGGCCACGTCGACAGTAACCGCTAAACCGGACGCCAATAGGTGATAGGTGTTCGTAGGCACTATTACAAAAAGGTAACAGTGATTGTAGGGACTGTTACTAAATCCTAGCGTGTTATGCGTGTTATGCGTGTTATGCGTGTTATGCGTGTTATGCGTGTTATGCGTGTTATTGCAGGCTTTGCTTTTGAAGAAGCTTTTCAAACTGTTTCATCACGTTGCCTTCATCGCCCACTAATCCCTTGGGTGTATAGATAGCAACCGAAGTCCCCTCTTTTTCAAGTTCCGCCTTAAGATTCTCTACATGGAGTGCACCCACAACGATCACCGCCGGTCGGTGCCGCTCGGCCGCCTTTACGAAAAACTGATTTCTCTCGTTGATAAGAGTTTGGTAGCGCTGGAAACTTTTTCTCATTTCTTCTTCTATTCGTCTAATCACAACCTCGTAGTTCTCGTTGGAGCTTAATCCTACAACTTTTCGAACGGAGACAAGGTAACTCTCTAACTGATCTGGCTTCTCTTTTTTAATAGATTCTAATCTCATACGAAACCCCAGTAATCCCCTTAAGTCAGAAAGAGCCAGCAGATGATCCTTTATCAGCTTTTCGCTATCACCACAGATTACCCGCAGCTTCTGTTTAAACCGCGCCTTAAGCTTCAAACCGATGTGAGTCATTATATAAACACGCTCCGACTCTTGAAGCTCTCCTAAGTCTTGCAATGACCAGCCATTAAAAGATTTATCGAAGGAATCTTCTATTTCGCCTTCACACCCCTCGACAATCACAAAGCGAAGCCCTTTGTTTTGCACCCAAGCTGCTATCTGATTGTAAAGAGCAACTTGATTCTCTTCTTGGGGAATTCTTTTTGGCGAGCCAATCTTGGTGCTCACAGAAGGCGACAAATGCCACTGCGAGGCTACAAAAACTGTCGCTTCGGCGACCTCATTGTTTGCCGCATCTGCATCTGCTGATGAAAAAGTTCCCCACACCGGAGAGGCTTCAAATGACGCCTTTTTAGTAGATGTCTGACAACCCGCTACTACCAACAAGAAAATGAGTATCACGGTATTGCAGATAAAGTATTCTCGCTTAAACATTTATTCTCTTCCTTCCAAACACTATTCTCTTCCTTCCAAACACTATTCTCTTCCTTCCAAACACTATTCTCTTCCTTCCAAACACTATTCTCTTCCTTCCAAACACTATTCCCTTCCTTCCTTCATTCGTTCCTTCATTCGTTCCAAAAACTAGCAACAACGTGTAAAGAAACTCTTTTTCTTTTTAGTCGCCCTAGAAAGAAAGCAAATAATCGACACTTTCACCGAGCTGTCTAGCCGCTTCACGATCTCTCACTTGCGGTGGGTTAGGGCCTTCGTTGTATATCCAAGAGCTGAACTTACCTTCTGGCATTTGAAATGCCTTTTGCAGATTCTTACTAATAGCAAAAGCCTCAGTGCGACTAAAAAGTGCCGCACTTCTCACCGGCGAAAACTGCTTGTCATGCACGCCCTCGTCTTGAGAAAAACAAGATTTTTCTTCAAAGGACTCTAATAGACAAGCCAGGCGCGATCTCACCAACGCTGAGTCATGCTCAGCGCTCTTAACCTGAAATCGCACATGATCTTCAAATAACAAATGCCAGAAGCTAACGATTGAAGTCATGTCTGATACAAATCCTTTTAGCCCAGCACTTCGCGATCGCATAACAAGAGGCCACGTCATCCAAGCCCAATCAGGAACTTGCACTGAATGAAACGGAGTCAGTACGTCTTGATAATAGTGAAACGCAAACGCCTGAAAGCGTAGCCCCCAATAGGGACTTCCAACATGATGAGCAATTTTAGAAAGAGTTTTAAAAACTCTATATCTTTGATCGGCAAATCCCATTGACTCTCGAAATCTCGAAAGCGGCAAATGCAAAGAAACCACAGGAAGCTTGCCTGTCCACTCCGGCCAATACATATGCCGGAACGCTTGAGAAGCTAAACCAACTTTGCCGCCCATGAAGGCAAGATCATCTGTCCATAGTTCTGGATACTCATCAAACAACTCTTGATCCATTCCCCAGTCTGGCTCATCAGAGTATATCGAGAGGATTTGCAAAGTAGGCAAGCTCTTGCCAACACTCTCTTCAAGTTTATTTTGAAACAGTGGTGTACGAACTTTGATTCTTAAGGCGCGCCCTAGTCTTTCTGATGTCGTCGGAATAAAAGATAGATCGACATCATTCTTTTTGAGCTCATTGTGCCACTCGGTGAGCTGAGGATCATGACAAGTTCCGTCTCGCATGGAGCTCTCTTGAGCATTGCAGCTAGCATCCCACTTTTCGAGAAAGCTCTCAAGAGTGTCATAATTTACCTTATCAGTGGAGCTCACACTCCCTTGCAATGATTTTGTCGTTAAAACATGGTGATCTGACCACCCGAAGCATACATCGCCTGCAGCCATTACCAAACAAGTAAGCAGAAAATTTTGGTTCCTGAACATCGGTATACCCCCCTTGGTTCAGCCGGATTTGATCCTTCTAAAAAGAGCATTTATCTCGCAATAAGACGCCTCATACTATCCAGAAATTAGCGCATAGCATCCGAAAAAGGTAGTAGGCAGTTTAGCTCTCAAGATCACTCACGAGGTCGAACCAATAGCGTGGCTCTTTTATGTAGGCAAAGGATTTTTGAAAGGCGGAGTCGTTATATCTTCTTGCGATCCAAGCCGCGTAATAAACTTGCCGAAGCTTTCTTAACAAAGCGATCCACTGTAGCTGATCAGCAGGAAATTCTCCCAACTGGTTGTATCCCTCTAAAATCTCCTGCAAGGACGGATCGTTATTGATATCATCGGTCGTCTGAAAAAGCCAAATGTCTTGCACAACAGGCCCCAGGATACAGTCATCGAAGTCCACCCAAAGTGGGCCGACCTCATTCCAAAGCACATTCCCGCGATGCGCATCACCGTGGATTCGTTGATAAGGCAAGTCCTCAATGCCCAGGCATTTGTCATAAAGATATTCACAGGCTTCTTCAAAGCGCTCTTCTACTTGCGGGTCCACCCAGCCTCCCTCTAGCAAAAGTTCAGCAGATGCTCCCACCCAATGATCAATATTGAACTCTGGTCGGTATTCAAAATCATGAAGCCTTCCAACGCCATGAAGCCGAGCCATACTACGACCAAGCCAGCGAAGCTGCGAACTGTCTAAATCTTCGGAGTGGCGGCCGCCAACCTTTGGGCATAGCCCGAAGTATTTCTCTGGGCCCCACATTCCAATCGTCTTTGATTGAGAAAGACTTTTCTCGGCGTGATCGGAAACTGTAACCGTCTCAACTTGTGATTGCATCTTGCCTGAGAGATTTGCTCGAAGGCTGCGCAGATGTTCTTGAACGTTTTTCAATTGCGCCGGCTTTCCATCAACTTGAAGTGGAGCTGCAACTGGAATTTCATTTTCAAGACACTCCAAAATAAACTCATGCTCCTCAAGAATTTGCTCCAAACTCCAGCGATGAGGACGATAATATTTTAAGACTCGGTGGTTCTGCCACAAGTTGGTTTGAGCGGATTCCTTAAAATTATCAGACGGCTCTAACTCAATTTCAACAACACGATTTTCAAAACTGTTCAAAAACAAAGTTCGCCCAGTCGAACGCAACCCATAGCGCTCAAAGCTCTCAAGTACGAGTGACGGACCTAAACTCTGAAACTCTTCGCTAATTTTTGCCTTCACCAAATACCCCGCTAAAACAACACCACTTTTTGCTTTTGCGATACGCTTAGCTTGTCTTCGCAAATTCTTTGAATCTCGGCAGGTTTGTGGCGCCGTGATGGATGTACAAACACGAGATAATCTCCTTTAAACTGATCAATCAAAGGCAATATCTCATCAAAATGTATGTGACCCCATTTGCGAGCCTCCTCCACGGACTTACCTGAATCAAAGTATGTGACTTCGACAAAAAGATATTTTACGTCTAAAAGTTCAGGGTTCTTATCAAAGACTTCAATCTGAGTATCTCCGGTATAGGCGAACTGGGACTGCCAAAAATTCTCGCTGACGATAACCCCTTCGTGGGTTAGCTTTCGAATCTCACCTTCTGGTAAATTTTTGTATTCTCGCTTCAAGTTCTTACGCAGTTTACTCAAGCGGTATCCGCAAGTAGGAATGCGATGTACTGAGTCGAATACGTCCATCTTCCAATTCTTGCCTAGCTCTATAACATCTCCTGTTTTTACTCCGACAAATTCAAAATCATACTCGTGGCTTTCAAGACTGCTCCACTCGTTCATTATATTCTTCATGGGCTGAACCATACATATTGGCATCCACCAGGTGGATCGTTTATGATTATTGAGTGCCTTCTGAGAGATCACGTAGGGGATTCCGGCAGCGTGGTCCATATGGGCATGGGTAATGAAGTAGTTGGACTGATCAATGGCTTTGCTGTATCCACTTGCTACATCTACCGAAGCCTTAATTTCTGGCAAAACTAAGCTTGTACCCACACCAGCAAGGGATATTCCAAAAATCTCTGGAGTGTGTTTGATCTCTGACCAAATTTTCATACCTTAACCGCTGACCTCAAAGGACCGCATTCTGAGTTCGCCAAAGATTTCTCTGCTTCATCAACGGAAACAAAGGTGACGTTAACAAATCCACGAGAGGCACCAAAGAAGCATGCAACGAGCTGTGAGAAAGAATGAGCTCCGAGTTTCTCAAATCTTTTGCCATTTCAACAGTGTCAGCAAGGCAAGCATCTAGCGCACCACTTTCTGAGAACTCCTGAATGGCCCAGTGTATATCATCATTAGAGGTGTTATCGCGAGATGCCAAAAGAATTTCCTTTAACCTTTGCCGCTTCATTGGATCAGCTTGTAGAGAAAAATATTCTACTACCAAAGCACTGATCTTACCCTCGGCAATGTCGCTTCCGATGATGTCTCTTCCTTTGGCACCGAAGAGATCAATGACGTCATCTTGAATTTGAAAGATAAGGCCCAAAGGTCGAACAGTCATAAGAAGTAGCTCTTTTGATTTTTCTTCCATTCCAGTTAGCGCCAACGCCCCTGACAAAGGCATTTCAAATAGTGCTCCCGTCTTAGAAGCAATACATTCTCTATAAGACTCTTTGAGTAAACTCGACTCAAGTTGTAACGGAAGGTCTAACTCGAGAGACTGCCCATTCACAATCCTTGAAGCTCCATAGGCCAACTCACGGCAAAGGAGTGCTTGTTTTGCTAGATCACCCACCTGATGCAAATTGAGATAGGCAAGCATCAACATCATGTCGCCTGCATTAATTGCCTGACGTTCGCCGTACTTCACCCATACCGTAGGGTTATCTCGCCTGACTTTATCGCCGTCTTGTAGATCGTCGTGAATGAGAGTTGCATTGTGCAACAACTCACAGCTACTTGCCCAAACTATGGCATCTGATTCTGCGACGCTAAATGCACGGCAAAACTCTAAAGTAATCTGACTCCTAATTCGCTTCCCGCCTGTTGATAAATGATACAGCAGTGCCTCGCGAAGCTCGCCAGTGGCATTCTCTTCACAAATTCTTAACATGTTTTTTTCTACAAGATCTCTCACTCAACCTCTGCTTATATTTTTATAGCACACTTAGAAAGTCACCTTCGGGGAGCGACTTCCAAATGCTAAGTATATGACCGCCGCCACCGGAGCCGGTCGGTTTCACCGCAATAGCTCCTTTTTTTAAAACCCAATCAGCATGCTCCTCAAGTTTTCCATTGAAAAGCCCCCAACTCTTGAAGCAATCATTGGCGCCAGTTATACCATCACATAGTAAGTCAAATCCCTTGTCTTGCTCTAGCTTAAGAGCTTGCTCGATCTGCTCTACCGAGTTTCTCATCTGTTGATCAATCCGGATCGCCTCCTCTTTTTTTTGATCAAAAAGCTTTTTAACTTGTGCAACACAATCAGAAGTTAAGCCCCTTGCCCCGCTGTAACTAAGAAATGTCTTTGGCAACCAATTTAGATGAATGACCTCTATGGATTCTCCTCTTACAAACTTAAGTGGCTGAGCTTTTAGTGCCACTGCCACATCTAAACCACTGCTTTCTCCATGAAAGCGATTTTCTAAAACACGAGCAAACTCATAAGTATCAGTGCTCGAAAGCCAACCAAAAAACTCCATCATTCGTGTCACCGATACGCAAAGCGCAGCTGAAGCCCCAAGGCCTGAGCCCACGGGTATATCGCTCTTTAATTTGATCTTTCCTCGAACTTCTTTTGACTTTTTACCCAGTGCGCGAAGTGCCTCTGACAAAACAGACGAATAAACTGTTTCTATGTGAGAGGTTTCATGGGCTGGAATACTAGACAACTCCGACTCTGCGAGTATCTCCAGGTCCTCGTCACTCGGATAAAAGGAGACCATTAATGAACGACTTTTTAACGGAACAGCTATTGCCGGCGATCCCCTTAGAACCGCGTGTTCACCCGCCAAAATGCACTTTCCATAAACCGTTGTTTCAAAGCCTTTCATGGAATGCTCCACTCTGGATAGAGAAGATGTATGTTAGCGCCAGCATCCATTGTGACGAGTGGACCTCTGCCTTCGTTGTCCCAACGATTTCTAATTTCATGCAATTTCTCTAGTGTCCGGGGAGTCATGTAACCGAAGCTTGGCACGCTTGTTTCAAAAAGGGCGTGCATGTCCCAGAACTCACTCCAAAGCAGGTCGAACAATTGTCTTTCGTCTTTAGCATGTATTGTGGACAACAGATCGGCTAACCGCCTCCGAGCTCTCAAATCGCGCCCCTCAAAAAGCAGCGAGGAACGAACTCTTTTGTGAGCCTCGCTCGAAGAAACTGTTTTTTTAGAATCATCTACAAGAATAACCTCGTGACGAAACCTCACCGGCAAATCAGCCGGCCTCGCTGAATATTCATCCCAAAGAGAAAAGGGTTCGAAAAAACTTCTACACGACGACCCAGAACCTTCACGAGATATCGACGCAAGCTCTTCTAACGAAAGTTCCAGCTGAGGATTCTGTTTTTTGGCGAGTTGATAAGTGGCCGCTGTTAGAGCTGCAAAGCTGGAGGCTGAACTTGCCAGCCCACAGTCGGACGCGAAGTTGTTAGCTGAGAGAATTTGAAAGCTTCCTTTAATATTCCATCGAGATTTAAGTGCCTTGAAAAAATCCAAGAATCTCTTCTTCGAATCCCTATCGAGTTCAATCGGGGCCAACTTCACCGAGCCTTCCGCCGAACCAAAGTAAATTGCCAATAGTGGAGACCACCGCGCCTCTAGAGAGATCTCATCTACCCGAGCTGACTGCTGGGCCTCATAATGCGTGATTGCGCAGTAAGTTCTAAAGCTTGGCAGAGTCACACTAAATGAGGGGTTTGTTGGCACATTGGTATCGGTCTTTCCCATATACTTGATGAGTGCAATGTTTGAAGGAGCAGAAGCAAAGGCCACGCACTTCTCATCGCTGCTTCGGTGAAATTTGATCGCGCTGTACCGCCCGGTGACTTCCGGCGGCCCGAACGTATTCGAAGCGTCGACTGAAAAATCTTTGTGACTCGGAGTTGACACTGTCGCACGACCCCTATCAGTTCGAAATATGAGCTTTAGTCCGCAATTCTGAGGCGTGGCAACTTGTTGATCTTTGATAGGAGCCATGGGCACAAGTTCTTCGTTGATTGAAGGGGTGGCTGAATGCTTAACGCTGAAGTGAGATCCAACTGCCTCGTTAGATACGCTTTGAATTTTTGTCTCTAGCGCTTGTTCGTTGAGATCAGAACGATGAAATACAGCTATCGAATCTGCACCGCCCCCTCCACAACCTTTTGCAAAATAAACACCTTCAATCTCACAAATTCTTTGAGCCAGTTCGTAAGAACCAGAATCTAAAAGCTCTAACCCCCTGAGCTCTCGTACATACTTGCTCATTGAATCAATAAAGCCCGGTAAGTCTGATCTAATAAAAAAGTTTGTACAGTCTTCCGAAATACGAGCTAAGCTTTCGAATTTTGTTTTATCCAAACTACTCAGATGCAAACGATTGTCTAACTTAATGCCGGTTTGATAAATACTCACACGAACTTCTTCGAACGGCCACTGCATTACCCGAGCATTTTTTGAGCGACACTCAACAACTGCAGATTCATGGCCGAGTGCTGCCAACTGAGCCCGAAAATCGTATCCGCTTGGCGGTACAACTTCGCCATCACAATAGTATCTCTTGAATCTTGCTTCGAGTTTATTTTTATCAAGAGAAGCCAAGTCTGTTCCATCCAGCAAACAACTGCCAATAAGAAACTCAGCTCCTGATCTTCCAAACCCACCTCTGTTCTTATGTGGGTCAATGATGTTTAGCAAACCTAAAAACTGAAAAAATTCCTTGGCGCTAAAATCTATCTGACCAGCGGCTTCAATCGGGGGCGCCAAAGCGCCCGCTTGTACTCTGGATGGTAGTTCAGATAATATTTGTGAAGACACTGCATCCAGTGCATCAGCTTGACGTGTTTCGTTTGCTGCTGGAGCAAGCGAGGCACTTGTTTCGTTTGCCGAATATTCAAAAAAAGGTTCGTGAGTTATGAGAAGTGCCGGTGCACTTAGCAACGCTGCATACTCTCCAATTAGAAAAGTCTTGGAGGGAATTCTGAGTTTCACGCAGGGCCCTCTGAAGGCACCATTACTTTGCGAAAACCTACGGCCTCAGATCGAAGGTTTTTCAAAGCATCCTTCGCTTGGGTTAAAGAAACTCTTTTTTCCTTTACAAGAATTTCTTCAAGCACCCTTTGAATCAAAGGCATCTCTGCCTCGCTTGCGCCGGCAGCAACCGCTAAGTTGGCCGCGTGAAGTTTCATATGGCCTTCAACAACTCCCACCGTTGAAAGTGCTCTCAACGCGCCGAGATTTTGGACAAGCCCCACAGCAGCACAAATCCGGCTCAACTGCTCAGCCGACTCCACTCCAAGCATACGAATTACGAGTTGTGCCGTAGGGTGAAGCGCCGTCATTCCGCCAACGGTACCAACAACTAGCGGGCCCTCAAACTCACCGATGAGACTCTCACCTTCTTTACGCCACTTCGTGAGCGCACGATACTGTCCAGATCGTGCCGCGTACGAATGCAGGCCTGCCGAGACTGCACGCCAGTCATTGCCCGTAGCAATCAACACGGCGTCTATGCCATTCATGATTCCCTTATTGTGGGTGGCGGCCCGGTAAGGATCCACTTCTGCGAATAACCCTGCCTCAACAATACCGTCAACCAAACTTTCTTCTAGATCACGCAACACAACTTTCGCTCGAGTCACCTTGGAATCCACGAGGTTCGAAAGAATACACATGGTGACTTTCTCTGAAGTGGCCTGTTCAACATGCTTTTTTAAACTTTCGCAAGCTTGGTTCATTATGTTGGCCCCCATTGCATCACAAGGGTCGCAATAAACATGAATCACCAACATTTTAGCACCGTCGTTGCGATCTAGCGTGCGGCTTTCAATGCGGGTAAAACCACCTCCCCTCATAACAAGGCTTGCATTTTTCTCGTTGAGTAACTTGAGCCAGCGTTCTCGTTGCTGCTCTATTTGAGCAAGCGAACCTTCGACATTCTTTGGCTTGGCTATTTGAATTTGGCCGATGATTTCTTTACCGACTACCTCAGTAGAGATTTCTCCACAGCTTCTAATCCATTTAGCGGTCTTACTCGCTGCCGCAATAATTGAAGTCTCCTCCACTGCCATAGGAACTGCATAATCGCGACCATCGATGCGAAAGTTCATCGCAACACCCAAAGGAAGTGAAAAACAGCCGATCGTGTTTTCAATGAAGTGCTCAGAGAGAGCTTTAGGTAAAGACTCGCCGAGTTCGAGAAACTCAACATCTCTAGTTGTCAGCAATCCCAGCTTTTTTAAACGACTCAGTCTCTCGGATCGGGGTAATTTAGAAAAACCCGAGCACATTTGTTCATAGTTGGTAAGTTCGTCGCTGCTCATATTCCTGCTCCAATTATCTGGTACTTGATTTCATTGTTTAACTTAGAAGGTTCCTCTGATCCCGTACAAAAAAGGCTGATTTTCAATTCTGCTTCGATTGTATCCATCCATTTCAACAAGCCATCTACTTTTTGCTCAGTTAATGCCTTTAATGGTGCCTGTGCAAAACCGACAATTCTCGCACCAAGAGCCAAGGTTTTTGCAGCATCAACTCCTGTTTTGATACCACCCGAGGCCCAGACTTCAAGGCCCTTCTTTTGATATGGTACCGACCAAAGCAGACTCTGCAAGGTCGTGTTACCCCAATCACCAAAAGCCTCTAGCGAACGAGAGCCAAAATCATCTCTTCGTCTGACACTTTCAATTCGCCCCCAATGGGTTCCGCCAAGACCGGCAACGTCTGCTACTTGAACTCCCGAATCGAGTAAAACCTGAAAATCTTCTAACGAGAGGCCGCTTCCGGTTTCTTTAGCAACAACGGGAATATTGAGACTCTCAACAAGTTTCTCAAGCCTCTTTTGCCCACCCCGAAAAAACGGAGTTCCTTCTGTCTGAAGTGCTTCTTGTAGTGGATTTAGGTGCACAATGAACCCTGCCGGCTCGAGACTATCTACCAACTGTTCAATCTGCCCTTGATTGGTATTAACTAACTGACTCAAACCCAAATTACACAACGCTTTCACTCGAGGATAGCGACGGCGTAATTTTCTCATTTGCTCATTAGCCTCAAGATCAAATAGTTGCCTTCTTTGAGAGCCAATGCCAATGAGCCAACCTTTCGACTCCGCGGCAAAAAAGAGGTCATTATTGATTGAGTCAGCTCCGGGATGACCAGCGGTCATGGAACTTATCAAAAAAGGCGTTGGCAGCGCCCCTAAAATAGAGCGCGTACAAAGAGTGACATCTTCGAAATTGATTTCAGGAAGTCCGCGATGAACAAGCCTCACCCGCTGAAGGCCTGTAGGGATCGAAGAAGCAGAATCAGGTCCTAACGCTAACTCAATGTGATCGCGTTTACGGCTTTCAAAATCACTTATCGATTCTGATGCTTGGTTTAAAAGAGGTTTTTTTGATATGTCGTTCATGCAAGTTCCAAAAACCTAGCATGAAAACTTCAATTGGTTCTTGTCGGTAAGCCCTACTCTTTTGTTCTTGAGTATTAGAGATTTCAAATAACCAGTACTTACCGGATCAGTACAGAGCCGGTAGAAACACTTTAACGGCTATTTAGTTTGTTACCTGCGATACAAGCTGCGAGAACCCTGAAGGACTTTGAACAGCTAGGTCAGCCAAAATCTTTCGATCCAGCTCGATGCCCGCATTTTTAAAAGCAAACATCAGCCGAGAATAAGTTGTTCCATTTAAACGAGCAGCTGCATTGATTCGAACCGTCCAAAGGTTTCTAGCTGTTCGCTTCTTTACTCTACGATCTCTATATTGAAAGGCCCGCGCGCGATCCACTGCAGCAGTCGCGTAAGTAAAACAGCGGCTCTGAGAAGAGTAGAATCCACTTGCTGCCTTCAGTACCTTATTTCTTCTTCGTCTAGTTTTAAATCCGCCTTTTACTCTCATTTAGCACCTCAAAGCCCAAAAAGGCGTTCTGTCTGATTCATGTTTGCAGAGTGAACATACTCTGTCGTTGAAAGTTGTCGTTTCGCCTTGTTCCCGCGGTTCATGAGTAAGTGCCTCTTACGAGTCTGCTTTCTCTTGACCTTCCCGCCAGGCAGGGGACGCATTCTTTTTTTCGCTCCGCTATGGGTCTTAAACTTCATGATGCCACTCCAAAAAACTGAAGGACCAGTTGTACTCTGGCCTCTTTTGGTTTGTCAAATTGTGTTAAGGAGAAATGCTCAATATAACGACTATTTAGCAGGTTCGGCGGAAAGAGCTTTCTGAGCAACCTCTCGAGCCTTTACGATCTCCTTGATTTTAACCGGATCCGGGGCCACCAAAACAAACGCCTGTCGACCCTCGAGTTTAGGGGGCACCTCTACAATTGCCAAATCCTCTAGTGATTTCACTACTTTATCAAGAACATCAAAACCTTGGTCTTTATGAGCCATCTCTCGACCTCGATAACGAAGGTTAAACTTCACTTTGTCGCCCTCTTCCAAAAACCGGCGAGCGTGCTTCAGTTTAACTCCCAAATCATGCTCATCCGTTCGGGGACGAAGCTGAATTTCTTTAATAACGATGACCGTCTGATTTTTTCGGGCTTCGTGAGCTTTCTTTTTCTGTTCGTATTTGTACTTGCCAAAATCCATGATTTTGCAAGTGGGAGGGCTGGCATTGGGTGATATTTCGATAAGATCAAGGCCCTTTTCTTCAGCCAATCTCACAGCGTCAGGCACAGTGTAGATTCCCAGCATCGATCCGTCATCGCTGATGACTCGCACTTCAGGAGCCCTAATCTGCCGATTAACCTTTAAACCTTTGTCTCTCTTTTGATCATCGATTCTCATGCGCCTTCAAAACCTCCTACTGATTAGTTCTATTTCAAAGCAAATATTTCAGAATGAAATAATCGCTGACTCTTCTCTTCTTTTAATGCCTGAACAAATGCTTCTACTGATAGTCCGCTCTCTTGTCTTCCGTCACGATACCGAACAGTCAATTGCCCGCCTTCCAATTCTTTATCGCCGACAATTAACATGTAAGGAATATGCGAAATCTGAGCTTCGCGAATCTTAAAGCCGAGTTTCTCATTTCTCTTATCGAGGTGAACTCTTAGACCCTGAGCTTTGAGAGCAGACTCAACCTGAGAACAGAACTCGAGGTGCTTATCTGTCACATTAAGAATCCTTACCTGCTCCGGGGCCATCCACAGCGGGAAATGCCCCGCAGTATGCTCAATATAAACTCCTAAAAATCTCTCAAATGAGCCGAAAATAGCCCGATGAAGGATGACCGGCCTATGAGACTGGTTATCCTCACCCACATAGGAAAGTTCGAAGGCTTCTGGTAGCACAAAGTCACATTGAATAGTGCCTAGTTGCCAGCTTCTATCGAGTGCATCGTAAAACTGAATATCTAGCTTCGGACCGTAAAAAGCCCCGTCTCCTAGATTCAGCTTATAAGGAATCTTTGAAGCAATAAGGGCCTGCTCAAGAGCTTTCTCTGCTTCATCCCAGACTTCATCTCGTCCCGCTCGCTTTTCTGGGCGAGTCGAAAAGAAAATTTCGTACTTTGGCATACCAAGCACAGTGTAGACTTCATTGAGTAACTTTAGAAAGCCGATGATCTCGTCTTGAAGCTGATCCATGCGGCAAAAAATGTGGCCGTCATCCTGACAAAATGTTCGCACCCTAGTCAGCCCTGCTACAACTCCGCTCTTTTCGAATCGGTGGAGTCTGCCGAAATCTGCCATTCTCACAGGCAAATCTCTGTAGGAGTGGTGAGATTGCCCAAAGAACACGCAGTGTCCCGGACAGTTCATTGGCTTTAGGCCAAACTCTCTGTCTTCACTTTTGAGAAAGTACATGTTTTCTCGATAGTTCTCGTAGTGACCAGACCTTTTGAAAAGTTCTAAATCAAACACCTGGGGAGTGATGACCTCTTGATAGTTATGCGCTTGATAAAGCTCTCGCAAATAAGCTTGAAGCTCATTGTAAACAATAGTTCCTTTTGAGGTAAAAAACGGACTGGCCGGAGCCCATGGGTGAAAAGAAAAAAGCTCCATTTCTTTACCCAGTTTTCGATGGTCGCGCTTCTTTGCCTCTTCTAGGGCCTCAAGATGTTTCTTGAGATCTTCTTCTTTGAGAAAAGCCGTGGCGTAAATTCGCTTTAACTGTGGCTTTGTTTCATCCCCTCGCCAATAAGCGCCGGATTGATGAAGTACTTTAATGGCTTTCACCCAACCCGTTGACGGTGCATGTGGGCCTCGACAAAGATCAAACCACTCGCCTTGTTTATAAATACTTACAATGGGCTCACCAAGGTCTCGAATAATTTCGGCTTTGTAAGTTTCACCCATATCTTCAAAAACGCGAATCGCCTTCTCTGCAGGCCACTCTTCTCGAACTACTGGTAAGTCGCGCTTGACGATCTCTTTCATACGATCTTCAATTTTCTGAAGATCTTCTTCAGTGAATGAACGAGGGGAATCAAAATCGTAATAGAACCCTTTTTCAATGACCGGACCAATAGTGACTTTCACATCAGGCCAGAGCTCTTGAACGGCTTGAGCAAGTATGTGAGCTCCCGTATGCCTGATAACTTCAAGAGCCTCGGGGTTTCTCGTTGTCACTAGCTCCACTTTGCTTTTGTCGGAGATGGGTAGGCGAAAATCGACCAGGTCGCCTCCGCTAATCTTCATCCCGACAACACTCTTTGCTAGGCCTGCCCCAATGCTTTCAGCAAGCTCTTTGCCTGTTGGGCAGTGGTCGAATTCTTTTATGGAATTATCTGGCAAATAAATGGAGACCAACGACATGGATTATTTGGTCAGCGCTGAAAAGTTGAAAGGTGTAAGATAAAAATCACAAAACATTACTCTCTATCCTAGAAGCGCCTCAAATCCCCGTCAAGGGCATTCACGGCGCTTTTAAGGCTCATTCCAAGGAATCTATAAAATTATGACGAATATATTTTAAAGAATAAGGGGCCGGCATCGAGACCCTTTGTAAGGTCATATACGCTGGATCCAAAAACCAGTCGCCCTTTTGAACCGCTGTATCGGCGGAGTCGTGCCACGCCCAAGGTGGTTTGGCTCTTCCTTTGCCATACTCCTCGCCGGCGAAGGCATTTGGCAGCCCTTTGATCGAAAGACGAACCCCTTTGTAGTCAAAGTGTTTTTGGTACATTGAGCCTTTTCCGAGCTCATCTCGCCGTGACCAAAGCTCATCCTCCGTTGAAAGCAGTGCGTAAGAAAAACTACCATTCTTCGCTTGATTTGGATCTTCAGCAACTCCTTCAGGATAATATCTCAAATAACTGGATAACTGATCTTTGAGTACTTCTAAGTCACTCAGTTTTCGGAGGTGGCCGCCTACCTCGCCTTGTAGCGGACCCACCCACTGTTTGATGCCGTGACCTCCTGGCTCAATGTATATTGCCACGCGACCGGTATGCCCTGCTAGTTCTCCGGGTAGTATGTGAAGCTGGGGCCTAACATCGTTGTAGATTTGATCATGAGCCAGGGTTTGTAAAACCTCGACCACACCCCATTCACCTACTTTTCGAATCACTAGCTGAATACCTTCAAGATCATTCTCGTGACACACCCAAGGAATGCAGTTTCTGGAGTAATCTCTCGCATGAAAAAAAGCATAGCTCACAAAATAGTGTGTGTGGGTTTCAATGACGGAAAAATAAACGTAAGCGGGGGCCGCAAAGAATTCAGCGTTCTCCCAATTGTTGTTGGCAATCCAGTCTCCGTCAAAATCGAATCTTGTAATAGCGTCATATTGAGGCCGATGCCCAGTTTTTTGCATAACAATTGGTGCGTGGTACTGGGCTATTTGCTCTGGATACTTTGAATCAACTGGGTAATCAGCTCTGCCGAACTGTTTGGCCAAATCTGTAAAAAGAAACCGTGTTCGATTGCTTTGATTTGCCTGCGCACCAAAACAGAGAGTCAATTGACAGATGATCGCTACGAGCCAAACTTTTGCTTTTGCCTTCGCACTCTGCCGTTTAAACACTGGTGCCATTTAAGACTCCCTACTGCTCATGATTAATTATGGCCTCAGAATCGATCAGCTCTTCATTAGGAGTGTGTTAGCGTTCTCTTTTGAATTTGTGTTTTACAGACTTTTGTTAGTATTCATTAATAGAGTGTTTGAAATGTTGTTGTGCCCATGTCTGTCTCAAAATGTTTCATTTACAAAAAGCAGGAAAGGGAACTCTAACTATGCAAAATGAAAACAGTAAATCATCTCTAGCAGGATCAGAAGTAGGTTCATCATCACTGGATCGCCGAACTTTTTTAGAATTTCTTTGTGCGGGCGCAGCCGGACTTTCGCTGCCTAGTCTTGCAGGATGTACAACGTCTCAAAAGAAGACGAAAAAGAAGAGCGATGGTTTACGGGCTAGCACAACAGACAAACTCCGAACACTCCCAGGCATTCATCACAAAGTCGTCATAGAGTGGAAAGACAAGATTTCAGATCATGCGCATTTCGGTTTTAACAACGACTTTGTGGCTTTCATAAAGCTTCCTAGTGGCGAAGCAATCATGATGGTCAATCACGAATCTGTTAATCCTACTTTTTTAGGCACGAGCTTGGACTCCGAAATGCGTTCCTTAAACGATGTTACGAGGGAACAAAAAGAGGTGGGCGTCAGCCTTGTTCACATGAAAAAAACAAAACGTGGCTGGAGGCCAAAAAAGCAAAGCAAGTACAATCGCCGCATTGATGGCACGGTAGATATTCCGTTTTCAAGTGGCTTCATGGTAGCGGGCCGAAAATCAGCAAGAGGAACTCTCGCAAATTGCGCAGGAGGAGTCACGCCATGGGGAACGTTTCTCACTTGTGAAGAAAACTTTGATCAGTTCTATGACGTTGTCGATCGCCACAATCGCCAGGTACACCGCCCGAAGGATTCTTTGCGATGGTCGACAGCGATGAACTTGCCCTCTGAACATTACGGCTGGGTTGTCGAGATCGAGCCCATTTCGGGTAAAGCAGAAAAGAAAATTGCACTAGGACGTTTTGCACATGAGGGCGCAACGACCGTCGTCGCCCGCGACGGAAGATGCGTCGTCTACATGGGTGATGATGCAAATTCAGAATGTATCTACAAATTTATTTCTAACACTCCAGGGCAGCTCGACAATGGAACTCTCTACGTTTTGAACATAGAAGCCGGCAAATGGATTGCGCTCGAGCGAAGTATGCATCCTGTCTTGCAAGCTCGGTTTAAGTCACAAACGGAGGTGTTCATTTATGCACGGGAGGCTGCAAAGCTGGTGGGTGGTTCTCCGATGAATCGCCCTGAAGATATCGAGATTCATCCTTTGACTGGGGAAATCTTCGTAGCATTGACAAATAATTCTGATGCCGGCGACGACCACGGATCTATTTTAAAGATTCAAGAAAGCGAAAATGATTATCTCTCTTTAGATTGCGCACTCAGTGAATTCTTGGTCTGCGGTCCAAAAATTGGATTGAGTTGTCCTGACAATTTGCTTTTTGACCCTAAAGGTAACTTGTGGATAACCAACGACATATCAGGAAAGAAAATCGAAAAAGGGCCTTACAAGGGCCTCGGTAATAATGCTCTCTTTTTTGTGGCCACATCTGGCCCAGAAGCAGGAGTCCCCGTTCGTGTTGTTGAAGCACCTATGGACGCCGAGTTAACAGGGCCGGCTTGGTCGCCAGACATGACCAGCCTCTTTCTCAGCGTGCAACATCCGGGAGAAACCACAAAAGATGCCCACAAACCGACAAGCCTTTGGCCAAACGGAAAGAGCCCAGTCCCAGCCGTTGTGGAAGTCTCCCTCAAAGGCACCCGCTTCGCCCCTGCCAATGTTTAGGACGAAGTAAGCATGACGTTGCCGAAATCTAAGTGCACTCAAGATAAGTGCACTCAAGATAAGTGCGCTTAAGACAAGGGGCTGAGAAAGAACTTCAGCCCCAATAAAGAAATCAGTTTACGGTTAGTTGGCCCGCGCTGGCTGTATAAAACTCTTTTCTTTATACTTAATAGCGAAAATCACGAAGCCAATGGTAAACACAAAAGTGAGTACAACGAAAAACCAAAAGTAACTCGCTCCTGAAAAGGCACTCGTACCGTCAGTGCCTTGTATAAGAAAGTTCACCGCTGCTGCAATGGAGTTACCAAGGGACACAGAAAGCAGATAAAAAGTCATTATGAACGATTTCGCAGCATTCGGAGCTTGAGTGTAAGAATACTCTAGGGAAGTGATCGACACCATCACCTCAGCTGCCGTCAGTATCACATAGGCTGCAAACTGCCAAAGTATACTTACAGTGTGACCTTGATCCATTTGTTCTTGAGCGAGAGCGACTATAACAAATGAAAAGGCTGCCAATGCCAAACCAACACCAATCTTACGAAGCGGTGTAACCTTCCAAACCCGATTCCACAGGGGATAGATCACAAATGAAAACAACGGAATCATTATCATAATAAGTACAGGGTTAACTGCGGAAATTTGCGAAGCAAGGAGCTCAAACTGGAGCCAACCGTACTGAAAAGGGCCAAAACGCAAATCTACGAGGCGGTCCATTTGGTCAGCTTGCAAAACCCAAGAGGAGCCTTGCTGTTCGAACAAAGACCAAAATCCTGCAATGAAAAAATAAAGTACTGCGAGAGTCGCTACCGACTTAAGCCCCTCTTTACTCAATACTTCTTGGCGATATTTCTTCCAGCCGGCGGCTGGTACTGCAATAAACTTGTTTCGCCCAGCCCAAAAGAAGATTGTTGCAATGAACATAAGTATGCCAGGAATTCCAAAGGCGACACTCGGACCGTATTTTTCAAGGAGGATCGGCGTAAGAAAAATCGAGGCAAAAGCACCGAAGTTGATCGAAAAATAAAAGTAGCCAAACACCCGCTCAAGAAGGCCTTTGTTACTTTCGTCAAATTGGTCCCCGACGTGCGCTGATACACAAGGCTTGATCCCCCCGGCTCCAATAGCAATAAGTGTTAGACCAATCGAAAGCCCCAATCGAGTCTCGTCAAGTGCGAGAGTTAAGTGGCCAAGGCAGTAGACAAGTGAAAGAGTGATAATTGTGCGATATTTGCCCCAAAAAATGTCTGAAACTAAAGCACCAATCAGCGGCAAAAAGTAGGTGGCCGTACCAAATAGGTGGTACCAACCTTTAGCTTCCTCGGGGGTCATAGTGTCTAAAGCACCAGAGCGGTCCATCAGATATTTCGTCATAAAAATGACCAAGATGGATCGCATTCCGTAATAGGAGTATCGCTCAGCGGCTTCGTTGCCAATAATGTAAGGTATCCCCGGCGGCATTTTGTTGGTCGTAGACATATTACTGGTTCCTCTTTTGTTTGCGGGGCTGCCCGCGGAAGAGGTTGGTATAAACTTCTAAACGCCCGCGCCGCAAGGGTTTTTTTGCGTTACTCCGTGCCCCCTTTTGAAAAAACTCCAAAGTGCCCGAAATTATCCCCTTTTAAGCTCTATTGTGGTCTAACTTAGCCTTCGCCAATCTTTCTTTCGGGGACTGGATAGGAACTTATTTTGGGGACTCGACATGAAATCTTTTAAAAAAATCGTCGCTACGCTGATCTCTGTACAACTCGGACTTTGTTCACCCCTTTACGCATCTGCCCAAACTCAGTTTCCTGGCATGAACGAGCCCGCCTTTGAATTTCGTATTACTTCGATCGACTCGAGCTTGCTTCCTGAGGCGGCTCAAATGCGTTTACCCGTCTTTTCGAAACTTTATAAGGCGATGTCTTTACTACCAAGTCAGATCTCCCGCTCCTTTAAAGACGAAGAACAGCTCATCGAGAACAATTTTTATTACATCGAGTACATGGGTCCCATCCGAGATACAGTGCTCGTGCTTCTTCAAGATGCATTAAATCTTGTCGACTCAAATTCGCGCATGGGCTGCTCGAACCGATCAGTCCTCGGCGTTTCTGTCGCACCATGTGTGGGTAGAGAAAAGCTTGTCGGTGCCATACGCACATTGAAGAACGCATCAGTTGACGAGAGCAACGGTGCACCTAGCACGAATCCCTTTTTCGCGGCTCGAACAGAAATCATGGAGGCACTTGTTGCCTTTCGGTCACGAGCCAACATCCAGATGGGCGGAGACTTAGTCGCCATACGAAAACTTTTAAAGGCCTATATCTTTCCGGAGTTTCCTGATGCGGTGAGCTTTGAACTGCCTGACCCTGCAGTCTACGAGACCAGACGCTACCTCAACAATTCCAACAATCGAAGGCACAACCTTACTTCGCCGACTAATGTTGAAATCGATGAGGACCCAAGTGTTGTTAGCCGGCAGGAGCAGCAAGTCCTCGAAGAGCTTGAGCGAGCGAAAAGGGGTGTTGCCGACACAGGACGCCTGTTTGATCTTGTTGGCGAAGCTATAGATCTTGTGGAGCTCGGCGACGTCAAGTTAGTTGATGCGCTTTTGCAGCCCATCAGAAATTACTTAGAGAAAAAGGAAGCTGCGGAGAGAGAAGCACAAACAAAGCAAGAACGATTAAACAGAGAGCTTGGCACTTCTTTGTTACTCCAAGCTTTTATGGAACCCTATACGCTCGAGCACGACGAACAGCTGAGAGATTTCATCAAGCATTTAAAAATCACGGTGAACATTGCCTCTGAAGCCGTCGTCTTACCCAAAGAAGTCGACTTTCAAAAAGAGATCCTCTCAAAATTAGGCAACTATACGGCCTTCGGCGGTGCGGCTGTTGGTCTTAAAGCCGACACCAAACTTATCAGCTCCAATGGCAAACTCTCTGGATGGGCCACGACACTCAGTTATGTCTCAGATTTTAAAACGGGGTTTGGGCCCAATGAATTCTTGAACAAAATTTTTACTTTGAAAGCAGCGCTGTCCGTCGTTTCAACGGCGCGCTTGATGTCAATTTTCTCTTCTCAAACATTCCGAAGCGGCCTGACCGCCTTGGCTCAACAGCCCACTGGCCAGGCGCTCAAAAGCTATCCGCTTTGGTGGTTTATGGCCAAGGGCTATTCTACGGCGAACGACACGGGTTCTTTTTTTAATCGCTTAGTCCAAACTGTTGTACGACGAATTGGGGGGCAAACTACACCGATGCCCCCAGGCCCTGGAGGAAGAGGGCCCATTAAGGTTCCTCTTCCTGGTAAACCAAACCTCGGCGCGGGAATCCCCCCAAGTGGAGGAAGGACCTCGTCACATTCAGGAGTGACGGATCTGTCACAAGCGCGTATCTATGCGCTGAGTACGGCATACAGGTATCTCTCGATAGCTATGTTCGCAGCTGTAACCGTGGAATTCGCTGTGAGTTTGAGCCTATCAAAAAATCACTACGAGCGGCTCGATGCTTTTTCTCAAGTGGGCGGCGCTCTCTTTGCTATTGCTCCACATTACCTGATGGCCTCGTTCACCCGGCCAATTAGCCAAGCAGTGAGCCAAACCGCAGGCGTGGCATTGGAAAACACGGCTATAGCCGCCATCGACTCTGCAGGTTTGACCAACTTTAACAGCCTCATGAATGCGCGTGCGAAAGCCTGGGGTTACACCGTATTTGCACCTGCTGGAATGCCCGACTCTTCGGCAAACGCCAGTTGGCTGAGAAAGGTCCTTTCTCGGGTGTCCGGTGAATCGAGTAAAACAGTTGTGCGGATGGAACAAGTGGCTGGGGAAGCTGCAGCCGCAGCTTCGGCGGAAGGTGTAAAAACCGCCAATGCCAACTGGTTGAAGTCCTTCGTAGCGAAAATTGGTCAAACAGTTTCTCCCGCCTGGGAACCCGTAGGGAAAGTCGTGTCACCAGCCTGGAACTATGTAACCAGTTTTCACTTCCTCTCTCTCATCATAATTAGTGATGCAATTGCTTCGCTCTTTATGAAGTCACCCTTACATCAATTTGGTAGCTGGATAACAGGTGGAGTGTATGACTATTTCTTCGGACCAGAGAGATATGGCCTCGACGAAGACCAGATGCGGATTGTTGCTATCGAGGACACACTAAGTATGTTGCCAGCGCAAGCTACTGAGGGCAGAAATGCCAATCCTCAACAGAGATGGGTTCGCCTGCACCGCATGATCGAAGATGCGAGAGATAATAACTCCATGCTTGAGGGCTACTACACTTCGCTAAATAGCGGACTGAAACAAAAGTTTCCAGTTTTGTTGCCCGGCCGCGGACCGCAAAGCGCAGCCGACATTTCGCGCTTCGCCTACAACGCACTTCAAGTTTACTATCTGATGAACCTTGCTCATTTTAATCAACCCATGAAACATTTGGGCTACCGATTTGCGGGGTATTACAACTATGTCATGAGACAGTCGTATAATCTTTGCAGTCGAACATTTCGTAGTATGCCAGAGCTCGCGAACCAATGCTCTAGCCCCATCAAGATGCCGTTCACCTATAATTTAGACACTGTCGTCAGGACAGAGTAACACTGAGGGGAATTCACATGCCTTCGCGGCGAACAAGAACAACGGCGACGATTTTTAGCTTCAACCGCGTCTTGATCATCTCACTGGCTTTCGTCTCGCATTTCATCACCTCGCTTTTTATCGCTCATGTTGGTTTCGCTCAAGCGAGTAAAAACTCCACCACGCCTCCTCCGCAGCGCTGGGCCAACACAGAAAGAGTTGCACTTGTTATCAATGAAGCATTCTCCGTCGAGCCCTATTATAGGGAATCAATCCCCTTTCTAAGAAGCTGTTCAGAAAGGGGAATACCAAGGATTGATCAGCAGAAACTTTACGATCACACGATTTATCTTAGAGAGAGGTACAACGGCTTACGCTCTGACTGGCTCTACAAACGCGGCCGTGGCGGAGAAACAGACATAAAACAAATCATAGAAGAGATTCACTCCTACAAGACAACTGATGAGACGAATAAGGAGTCCTTTGTCGAGCTAGAAAAAGAACTCGAGTTTCAGAAAGAGCGAATCTGGGATGTGATTCTCTTTAAAGATAAAAAAACTTCTTTTGGATACCTTGCTTGGATTGGTCTGTCGTACTTTCTGTCTAAGCAGCCGTTCGGATACTTAAGCCCGATGAGTGAGACTGGTATTGGTGTCGCAGCCACTAGCGGCCTTGGTCAGTTGGCTACGAAAATGGGTTTGTCGAAAGCCACATCTGCAGCAAGCGCAAAAGTAGCTCAAGCTCTCGCGGAAGCCGGGTGGTTGGGAACTTTCGTTTCAAATACTGGTGGCTTTCTGGGAACAGTTGCGAAAACTATCTTTCATTATAACGCCGCACTTGCTCAATATGTCCCGGCGAGTTGGCTTTCCGGCTTAAAGTTCAACGACTCCCCGTACTTTCCGTCATTTTTAAAGAAACCAGACGGTATTGGTTATGCTGGCATACTTCCCAATATCGAGTTGGTGTATCGGCGTTCCAAAACTTTCAAAGGCCTCATCAAAGAAAAATCAGAAATGAATTCTCTCTACAGCAATCTAGAATTTTTGACTGGTTGCTATTTTTCGAGCTCTCAAAACCTCGCCGCTTATGCGGAAGCGCGTCCAGAGTTCAAAAATCTGAAAGATAAGTACTGGAACACAAAGGGCCAAGCGATTCCGAGCCAACTGACAGACTCTGGTTTCCCAGGTGGGCGCCAAGTTGAGGCTTTTAGCTGTACGCCACTGAGTCCATCAAAAATTCTAGAACTGAGGAGCCTCAAAGAAGACGGTAGGCTAGCCAAAGTGCGCCTCTCTACCGAAGGCATGGAGTTCTACATGTCACAGAAAGTTGTCAGTGAAGGCAGCTTAGCCAAAGGCCTCGAGGAGTTTCTAGAGACCGACAGCTCTGGCAATTACCTTCGGGTCTCTAACATGAGCTTCAGAATTAACGCCAGCCAGGTTCGAACGGATTCAAATGGTTTTTCAGAAATTGCTCCTGTGCCCTTGTTTAAAGGGGATTCGGCATTCCAGTTCAAGGCGGAATCAATAAATCTGCCTACACAGAAAGAGGTTTTGCAAAGTACCTTAGATCTCAATTTTAAGTTCAAGTATGAAATCGAGTTGACTCAAGGATTACCAAAAACCTTTCGGGATAGATCTGAAAACTTAGCTTTCGTGATATCTTCAAATCCGGCACTAAAGCCGAACTCTGGCTACGAATTGGTTGATTCTGCGGAATCTTTTCGCCACTTACTAGTGTGTGCTCCCGCTCGCGTATGGCGCGCCTCTCTTCTTCAGTAACCTTCCCTCAGTAGTTTCCTCAGCATTTTCTTCTTCTCCCTCTAGTCAAGAGACTGGGGTTTTAGCCCCTAGTCAAAATATGACGTGTCTTTTTTTGCCCTTGGTGTAAAATCGCCGTATGCACATCCAAAGATACTTGCGAGAGCCTGTCCTATCAGATTTAAAGAAGAAAATGGTCTTTCTCGGCGGTCCAAGGCAAGTTGGAAAAACCACATTTGCTCAAAATCTTGCTAAAAACTATGGCTATTTGAACTGGGATGAAGCCACTCACAGGGAGAAAATTCTAAAAGGGCAGCTGCCTACTAGTAAGCTTCTCGTGCTTGACGAGCTACACAAATATCGTCAATGGAGAAACTGGATTAAAGGTAAGTTTGACACCCTTAAAGACAAGCATGAGTTTCTTGTTACTGGCAGCGCTCGCTTAGATCTTTATCGATTCAGCGGCGACTCTTTGCAGGGAAGGTACTTCTATTATCGAATGCATCCCCTTTCGGTAAAGGAATTAGAGATAACTACGAAATCCGATTTTAGCAGCTTGCTGCAATTTAGTGGTTTTCCAGAGCCTTTCTTTGCTCAAAGTGAAAAGGAATACAGAAGATGGAGCCGCGACTATCGTACGCGATTTTTTCGTGACGATCTCACTCCGATTGAAACGGTGTCAGATATTGGATCTCTGGAACTCCTTATGCTACGACTTCCGCAGTTGGTTGGAAGTCCACTTTCGATCAACTCGATTAGAGAAGATCTTCAGAAAAGTCATAAGACTGTTTCGCGTTGGTTGGATATTTTCGAACGCTTGTATGGAATCTTTCGCCTAAGCCCGTTCGGTGCCAGCCGCATTCGAGCCGTGAAGAAAGAGCAAAAGCATTACCACTTTGACTGGGCACTATGTGAGGAACCTGGCAAGAAACTTGAGAATCTGGTGGCATGTCATCTTTTAAAGGCGGTTCATTTTTTAACTGACTCAGAGGGCATAGATGGCGAGTTAAGATATTTTCGAGACTCTGATGGTCGCGAAGTTGATTTTGTTATGATCGAGAACAGCAAGCCGAAATACTTTGTTGAAGTCAAAAACTCCGCTAAAGAAGTTAGTTCTCATTTAATCTACCTAAAAAGAAAATTCCCAGGCGCTCAAGCCTTTCAGGTCCATACCGATCCCCGAAGCGACTACATCAATGCTGATGGAATTCGAGTATGCCCAGCCTGGAAGTTTTTAGCGGATCTCCCAGTATAGTTAAAATCTTCAGATTGCGAGTGGGACGGCAAGCACACAACAAAAGTTTTTTGGAGCCGTTCATATTTGCTAGTTAGGAGCCTCTTAGAAGGTACCAGATACTAGGCCGCAGCTTCCAATTCGACTGCAAGCGTAGTCATACTACGCTGGAAGGAGAAATGGAGGCGAGAACGACGTAGATGGTACCTTATAAGAGGCGATCAAGTGTGGTGGTGAAGGGATTCGTGCAACCTCGGATCCCCTATCGGCACAATCGCATGACTCTCAAGAAACCTTCCGACCATCAACAGGAACAAACCTAAAAAGCCTGCGAAGAGCCCTATCTCCCAGAGTGGAAGCACAGGGGACTCATGGAAGTTCGGATAAATTAACCAGTAAAGATCTACCATCTGCATAATGACCATCAACACACAAACACGAACCAAATGGGACATGTCTCTCTTAGCCGCGCGAGGTAGAAGTGCGAAGAAAGGCACAGCGAACTTTAAAATGGGAAGGCTTAGGGAGACACCCATCCAGCCACCATGAGACCTGTGCAAAAAGAAAGCTGTTTCTTCGGGAATGTTTGCGTACCAAATAAGCATGAACTGAGAAAACGCAATGTACGCGTAAAATACAGTGAAGGCGAATAGGAACTTAGCGAGATCATGCATGTGTTCGTCGGTAACATAGCCATCAAGCAATCCTCTTTTTCTCAGCGATAAAGTAATCAAGATAATAAATGAAAGCGTCGACTGAAAAAGACCCGAAAAAGTGTAAACTCCAAAAATTGTGCTGTACCAAAGCGGATCCAAACTCATTAGATAATCAACGCTGAAAAGACTGTAAGTAAGTGCAAAAAGAATGAGAAAGCCGATAGAAAACTTAAGATTTCGATGAGTCAGATTGACGTCACCTGTTTGATCTTGCTTCACGCTCGAGCCTACAATAAGCCGCGCGAACAAAAACCATATGGCAGCAAAGATTAAGGTTCGGATAGAAAAGAAGCCTGAGTTAAGATACGCGGCTTTTTTGTAAACAAGTTCGTTAGCAGCCACAAACCCAGAATCCATCCACGGAAAAAGTGACTTGGCTCCATAGAATGTGACCGCAAGAATAGCTACACTTCCCACCACTAAATAACTTGTTAGGCTCTCTGCGATTCGCCGAACCACAACACTCCAGCCGGCCTTTGTAACGTACTGTATGCTTACGAAAAAAAGCCCACCCACTGCTAAACTTATAAAGAAAAACGAATTCAGTAAGAAGGCTTGCCAAATGCGGTCGGAGTTTGTCTGAAGCCCCATCAAAAATGTAATGACGCCGATGAAAAGCCCTACCCAGATCATGCGATTCCAAAGCACGGATCTTTTGAAAGGTTTTACTGCGGCCACAGCCTGATTAGAATTTGCTGCCATGGGATTCCTCTTCTTCGAAAAGTTATTTCACTGCTTGCTTCGACTGCATTTCACGAATGTATTGAACTATGGCCCAACGATCTTCCTCATTAGTGACCTGGGATTCATAAGAACCCATTAAACCGCGTCCACATCTCATCAGGTGATAGATGCCACCGTCCTTCCACCCGCGAATTTTCTCACTGATCACGGATGGAACTCCACCAGGAAAGTAAGTTTTCATAGTGCTTTCACCATCGCCCAAAGCACCGTGGCATACAGCACAAAAAGTCTGATAGGCTGTCTGCCCTCTTGCTAAAAGTTCTTCCGATTTCACGGTAGGATTTTTAACGACATTTTCGGCTGTAAACGAATCCATTTTACAATTGTAAGGAGCATTACCACGAGCGACTGTATGCTCGGGTGGTACCAGCATAGCCTGTTCACCAACATTATCGGGGTTATAATCTTGCGCTTTAACAGATGGTGATTCCATCATGTCTTGTAAAAGCTCAACGTTAGGTTGCTTTTTTTCACAGCCAACAAGAAGAAGCACTCCCAAAAAAGCGCTAACAAGGGGGACGCTTTTTACTAAAAGATGCGATATGGAATCGTTACTGTTTCTCATGGTTTTCCTCTGAGTCATCATTAAAATTCCGCTACTTTCTTGATCTCAACGGCTCCGATAGATTTAAAAAAGTCGGTGGTGCGCTGTTCATTATAGTTCACGTCGTTATCAGGAACGAACAAGCAGAATTTGTGCGATGTAATAGCAGGATCAATAATAGGTGGATCTATCTTTGGCAGCCCACATGTGATCAAAAGAGCCCCGAAAGTCGACAAAGCTCCAATCAAAACCGTCAGTTCAAAAATGATGGGAACGAAAGCTGGCCACGAAAACAGAGGCTTACCACCAATATTTAGCGGCCAGTCCACGGCTGAAGTCCACCACTGGAACCAAAGCGCCAGCGAGCCACCCACCAATCCTCCGCCGAGGGTCACCCAAGGAAGAAAAGATCGCTTGAGGCCCATGGCATCATCCATACCGTGAACAGGAAAGGGCGTGAGAGAATCAAACTTTCGATATCCGGCTTGATAAGTTTTGTGTGCGGCTTCAAGCAGCTTGTGCTCATCCTCGAAAAACGCAGCTACACCTGAAACTCTTTTGCAATAGAGACTCTTGATCACTTTAGCCTCCCTAAACCCAAATATATAGCAGCGATGACTCTATCACTCATGATGGCCTCCGCTGGCATCTCTACCTACACTTAAAACAGGTTTAACCTCTGACATGGCAACCATCGGAATGGCTCGAAGGAACAGCAAGAACAGAGTGAAGAACATGCCAAAGCTTCCGAATAGAAGTCCTGCATCAAACCAAGTGAAATGATAGTAGCCCCAGTTTGCTGGCAAGAAATCTCTATGAAGTGAAGTCACGATAATAACAAACCGCTCAAACCACATTCCTATATTTACGAAAATTGATATGACGAACATTACATAAATGTTCCGGCGCATTTTCTTGAACCAAAACACCTGCGGTATGACGACGTTACAAATAGCCATTATCCAGTAAGACCACCAGTAGTCACCAAATGCACGATTTACAAAAGCGTATTTTTCATATTCGACTCCAGAATACCAAGCAATGAAAAACTCTGAAGCGTAGGCGTAACCAACCATCAAGCCAGTCGTCATGATGATTTTGTTCATGACCTCCAAGTGATCGACGGTGATATAGCTCTTCATCTGCGGAAACCCAGCTCTCACCAAACACATCAACGTCACCACCATCGCAAATCCCGAAAAGATGGCGCCAGCAACGAAGTAGGGTGGGAAGATAGTCGTGTGCCAACCGGGCAAAGTGGCTACAGCAAAGTCAAATGATACGATTGTATGAACGGACAGAACGAGCGGAGTTGAAAGACCCGCTAGAATTAAATAAACGGATTCGTAATGACTCCAATTGCGGTTTGTTCCGCGCCATCCGAGGGAAAGCATTCCGTAAATCAACCTTCGAATCTTATTTTTTGCTCGATCTCTTACGGTTGCAAGATCGGGAATCATTCCCATGTACCAAAACACCAAACTCACGGTCGCATAAGTAGAAACCGCAAACACATCCCACAAAAGAGGCGATCGAAAGTTAACCCACAAAGGTCCCCGCTGATTGGGATAAGGAATTAACCAAAATGCAAACCATGGCCGCCCAACGTGTATGAGCGGAAACAACCCGGCAACCATAACCGCAAATATCGTCATCGCTTCTGCAGCTCTGTTAATACCGGTTCTCCACTTTTGCCGAAACAAAAATAAGATCGCTGAAATAAGTGTACCCGCGTGACCTATACCAATCCAGAACACGAATGTGACAATTGGTGTTCCCCAACCGACTGGATGACTAAGGCCGAGCAGCCCCAAACCAACTCCGATAAGAGTCGCAACGACGCTTATCCAAAGCATCAGCGTAAATACAGAAGGTACAAAATAAGAAAACCAACCTTTACCCGGCAAACTCTCTATAGGCTTACAGATATCCTCTGTAATATCCTTATAGGTTTTGTTCCCTTCGATGAGTGGGGATCTTTTCAGAACGCTCATTAATGACCTCCGTGCGCAGGCTCGTGACTACTGCCTTTTTCGGTACTGCCCGTATCGCTGTGCGGGGCGGCCTTCGCCGGCTCCGAATGAGAAGCTTTCCCGGTCGCATGGTGAGCTGGCGCACCCTTGAGATGTTCTGTGTTTCGCACTTTAGTCATGTACCTGACCGAAGGCTGAGCGTTCCACTCCTCAAGCAATGAGTAGGTTCTTTGCTCCTTAAAAAGCTTACTTACTTGGGTATTCGGATCATTCATATCGCCAAAAATCAAAGCACCTGTGGGACATGTTTGCTGACAGGCCGTCTTTACTTCGCCGTCCTGAAGCTTGCGATTTTCATTCTTCGCATGGTTCTTCGCTTCGTGAATTCTTTGAACACAAAAGGTGCACTTTTCCATAACGCCGCGGCTTCTCACTGTGACTTCAGGGTTGAGTGCCATATTGCGTGGCTTTTGCGTCATCGAAATGGGACTGCTCTCTTTTATATAGCTGAACCAATTGAATCTTCGCACCTTATAAGGGCAGTTGTTTGAACAATATCTTGTTCCGACGCATCTGTTGTAGGTCATTTCGTTAATACCTTCAGGGGAATGCGTGGTTGCAGCTACCGGACAAACAGTTTCACAAGGAGCATGATCACAGTGCTGACACATGACGGGCTGAAACACAGTGTCTGGATTTGACTCGTTGCCAACGTAGTAACGATCTATCCGAATCCAGTGCATTTCGCGGCCTTGTAGAACGTACTTTTTACCCACTACCGGAATATTGTTTTCACTTTGGCAGGCCGTCATGCAGGCATTGCAACCAATGCACGAACTGAGATCTACGGCCATACCCCATTTGTAGCCCTTGTATTCATGAGCCGACCAAATAGACGTGATCTTGTGACGGTGGATATTGGCATTGTTGTCTTTTAAATAATGATCGAGCGTTGCTTCAACAACTATTTGTCGCCCTTCCATTGAGTGATGGCCCTGTGTGCAAGCCAGTTCACTTATCTCACTCGTGACGGTTAAGTTCACTTCCAAACCAGAACTAACGGGCGAAGAATCATTAGACCAATCCACTAACTTAAAGGCGTTAGCCCCTACTCCATTTGCAACTCGGCCCTGCATGTCGCGACCTTGGCCGACGGCAACTGCTACAACGTCATCATGCAAACCAGGTTGCACCCATACCGGCAGCTTCATCTCTCCGGTTGCAGTTTTTACGCTAACCACTTGGTTGCTTTTCACGCCCAGTTGCTTGGCTCGCTCTGGAGAAACACTTAAATAAGAATCCCAGACAAGTTTTGTTACAGGATCTGGCAACTCTTGCAGCCAGGCGATGTTGCTATCAGATCCATCACCTAAAGAAACACTTGAATAAAGAACGAGTTCCAATGAATTCGAATCTTTTGGCACCGAAATTTTATCAAGGGCAGAAACGCGAAAAGATCGCGCTGCTGCTACTTTGTCTCGCCCGGCGCCGCTGACATCCACAACTCCCGTTTGCAGAAAGTTATGCCAGAAATCTTCAAAACTACCCGGACGCCCCAATGCTCGCTGCTGATTCATCCAGTATTTCGTAAAGTAGTCGTACCAATTCTCAGCATCTAAAAGTCGCTTTGGACCTTTTTCTTCCATGTAAGCCCAGTTAATAAGACTCATCTGAAAACTTCTTGTGTTTCCGAGAGGCCGAATAGTTGGCTGCTGAATAACGTAAACACCTTTTTGGGCTTCAGCATCTGACCAGTCTTCTATGTCATGATTATCCGGAGCCAAATAAGTTGCTAGCTTCGCTGTCTCATCGAAGTGGCTTCCCGTGTAGATAATTGTTGGCACGTTTTTACAGGCTTCGACAAATCCACTGTTACTTCCTAATACATATGCGGGATTCAACTTATGAATCATAAGGGTCTTTACTTTGCCTGCCTGCATATCTCGAATAAGACCTTTAATATCTTCATAGGAAGATTGAAAGCCGACGTAAGGAGCTTCGCTATAATCAATTGTCTTGCCGTCGTTCTCCAAAATCGAGTTCAATAAATTGGCAGCGATTTGTAAGCCAACTCCTGGCGACGCACTCAAACCTCCAGCCACAATCAGCGACTGACCTCGATGAGCCCAAAGATCGTCTGCGATGCGGCTCCAAAGAGCTTCTTCAATCCCCAGTTTCTCATGAGCTTTTGCATAGGCCGCCAGCCTCTCTCTGAGGCCCGGAGCGCCTGCGTAGCGAGACAGTCCCTTTTTCACAGCAATTTCGTGCGCAAGCCCAAGAATTACATGCACTTGCTGGGAAGCCTTAATGCGAACTCTCAGGTCAGCATTAGCGCCTGTCATGGAAAGGTTCGACTCAAAAGCCACAAACTTGCTCATTGTAGAATTGGGCGCTCTACCAACACTAAAATCTCTAGCAAATTCTACGGGTGAAATCCAAGTGCCAAGAAAATCGCATTCTACACTGACAATCATTCGGGCCTTATGGAATCGATAGCGTGGCATTATTGCGGAACCGTAACTTTCCTTTTGGCCCGAAGATATTTGGTCTTGCCCAAGAGGATCCCACGCCACGTGCTTCGCACCAAAAGCGCTGGAGAAATCAGAAATCAACATGCGCGTTGACGGAGAAGGAATACTTGAGGTGAGGAAGTACACCCCGCCTTGACTTAGCTTTTTAGAGACGTCCTCATCAAGTTGGTCCCAAGTGACTTTTGTCGAAGTCCCACCGCTCACCTTGGCCGGATCTTTAAGTCGATCAGGATCATACACACTCAATAAATGGGCCTGAGCTCTCGCACTGAGTGCTCCGCCGTTAACAGCAAAAGCGGGATTACCTTCAAACTTAATCGGCTTTCCTTCTCGAGTCTTTACAATCAGTCCATAAACGGACCCACCATCAGACCAGCTAGAAGAATAGTATTGGGAGACCCCGGGGATCAGCCCAGCAGGACGATTTACATAAGGAACAATCTTTTGCACTGGGCGACGAATACAAGACGTCGTTGAGAGAGCCAAAGAGGCTCCCATGAGTTTCAAAAAGTCTCTACGAGCCACCCCATCTTTGCCGTCGCCAGAGGCAAGCGGACTTGATTGAAACTCTTCCTCGAGAGTTTTCGCAAGTTCCGGCTCCAGGTTTGGATTAAGTTCGCGCCAGTATTTTGATGAATCGTTGTTTATCATATCCGCATTCACTCCCGGTCGTATTTAGTAGTGGCACGTTGAACAGTTAATTGGAGCATTGTTTTCAGGTTTTCTGTGACATTCGATACACCATCCCATCGACATGTCGGATTTTTGATAAACCGTACTCATCTCTT
Organism: Bdellovibrionales bacterium CG10_big_fil_rev_8_21_14_0_10_45_34; assembly: GCA_002778785.1. Lineage (GTDB taxonomy): Bacteria > Bdellovibrionota > Bdellovibrionia > Bdellovibrionales > 1-14-0-10-45-34 > 1-14-0-10-45-34. Next base: position 33,224 of record PEZS01000016.1, read on the forward strand.
GAATAGCTCCATGACATTCCTGACAAGCAACCCCTTTGCGGACGTGGCGCTCGTGATTGAAGTGCGCATGATCCGGAAGCATGTGAACTTTCACCCAAGGAACACTCACACCTTTTTCATAGTGCTCCCGAAGCTTTTGAACAGCTGGCCTGTCAGTGGCAACAACTGAATGGCAATTCATACATATGTTGAGACTTGGAACTGAGGCCTGCTTTGATTTGTCGGCATTCGCGTGACAGTACATGCATGGAATCTGGAGTTTACCTGCATGCACCGCATGATCGTAGGGAATGGGTTGATCCGGCTGGTAGCCTTCATTGTAACCTACAGGGGGCCTTAACGCGTAAAGCACTCCGGCAAGGAGTACGAGCACAGCCCCTGCTCCCAAAATTTTCTTAATACCTAATGTCATTCAGACCACCTTGTTGCCAAGAAGCCATGCTGCTTTCTAAAAGTTGATAACTTATTGATAAAGTGCCCGAAGTTTGAATGCAAGAACAGAAATTAATGGCGTACCTTCAAAAAATTTATGTCACTGACACAAAAAGTCGGAGCAAAGGTCTTATCATTTCGAAGGCGAGACTCGGATAGGTTCGCAGCTTGCCGACAATTGCAGAAATGCCAAAAGTCAGATTCTTAGATACATAGCCTGACTTTCGGAGTTCTTAGTTCACACGCTCAGACGCAGAACAAGATATAAAAGGAAGCTTTGCCAATTGTCCTGTCTCTTATTTTGAATTCTATGAAGTAGCGGAAAGCGGGATCTACATTGGCTTAGAAGGTGTACGCAGCAGCAATTCCCGGTTCATAGCTTATGATCATCGGGCTAGAATTTAAGAAAGCACCCACCTGCATCTGTGGCAATAAAAACACTCTTTCAAAGAGTTCGAAATCGTATCCGATAACTAAATTGAGGATAAAAAAGCTCGGTACGTCAGAATCCCTCAACGAATCAGAAAGTGAAGTACCAGCAGTTTTATTTACTACCTTAGGTGTTCCCGAGCCACGAGCGTACTCTAGTCCGCCGCCAACAGAAAAATCTCCGCGCGCATCAAAGTAGTATTTTATCTTTCCAGAGAAACTTAAGAATCCTTGTGTGACTTCTATCTTTTGATTGGATGCCGTACCCTCAAGAATTAGTGATCGATTGCTCAAGCCACCTTGTAGTACCCACTGAGGATCCAAAGGGTAATTTACGAAAGCAGAAAAGTAAGCTGCATTTCCGCTCAAATCGCTGACCTTTACAATCGAGCCGTCTGCAAATCCGTATTCCCGCGAAGGCTGAACAGCCATGCTATAAGAAATGTGAAGTCCCGCCGACAATCGTTGGTGATACGGCAGCGTCACCGGGGCTTCTGCGAGACCCTTCTCTCGCGCCAAGACCCGAGAGCCAACTATATCTTTTTTCAAGACATAGCCTGACTGAGTTTCCCCCCCGATTCTCACCAATACTTTGCGGAAAAAGCCATAGCCACGGGGGGAAAGAGGAACCCGGTCGCCCGGCTGAAGCTCGGAAATTTGCTCGGTCCCCTGCTCTGGTTCTTTGTAAACTGGAATTTTTTTCTTAACTACCAGATCAATAGCCGCATTGGCGGACATTGCAAAAAGAAGCGTTGCGAAAAATAGGATTCTCAGGCAGTTTTTTTGTTTCACAGCTTCTCTAGTATGCGGGAGCTGCCGCCTTGAGTGAAGTCCAGGAGACATTTTTTTATGATCTTACGTCTTAATGAAATTAAATCTGAAGGAGAGGATTTCGAGTGGACCGAAACGGAAACCTCCCTTACCGACAATCTTAAGGACGTTTTGGGGAGCAACTCTTTTGTGGCGACGGCCCATATCATGCCTAGCGGAAGCGCCTACGACGTTCACGGTGCCATCCGCAGTCAATGCGACTTGACCTGCGGGCGCTGCCTCAAATCGTATAAAATGCCATTAGACCTTAAATTTCACGAAATTCTACTTCTTTCGGAAACCAAAAATAAGACGATGATTCGCGGGACCCCTGAAGATTTCGAGGACGTCGGAGCCCTTCACATCAAAAGCCTCAACTTCGATATCGGCGAAATGTACCGAGAATTCATAATACTTGAACAGCCACCTTATCCCGTTTGCTCCGAATCCTGTCAGGGACTTTGCCCTAAATGCGGCCAGGACCTCAACGAGAAGAAGTGTGACTGTTTGGGAGCAGGTTTAGCGAAAGATACTGTTTTTTCGGTTCTCAAAAACGTCAAACTGAATTAGAACGTCTTCTTTGAGTTTATTCATTGAATTCTGGGCGAGTTCTAATGAGTTCAAATTGATGTCTATTTGATATCTTTAAGTTAAGAGGTGAATTATGCCAACCCCCAAGAAAAAGCACACACGCTCCCGTACAGGGCAGCGCCGAGCCCACGATGCGCTTCAAACTCCCACTCGATCTACCTGTTCCAATTGTAACGGTGTCATGGTGCCTCACCGTGTTTGTCCTACTTGTGGATACTACAGAGGCAAGCAAGTCCTCAACGTGGGTGAGTAAAAGGGGAATCTCTTTTGTATTTCTCTAAAATCGCCGGCACGGGCTCCTATTTGCCTGAAAAGCGAATGACGAACCACGACCTTGAAAAGATAGTGGAAACCAGCCACGACTGGATCATCGAGCGTACGGGCATAGTCGAGCGTCGCATTGCAGGACCCAGCGAAGCAACAAGCGACCTGGGGCTGAAGGCAGCGGGGCGAGCTTTAGAGATGGCAAATATGTCTGCCAAAGACATCGACTCCATCATTTTCGCGACCGTAAGTCCTGATCAACCCATCCCGAGCACGGCTTGCTTTTTACAAAATTCACTCGGTGCTCGCCCAATCATGGCCTTCGATTTGGTGGCAGCTTGTAGCGGATTCGTTTATGGGCTTTCACTCACCGACCAGATGATCAAAACGGGCATGATTAAAACAGGGCTCGTTGTGGGTGCTGAAGTGCTCTCTAGAATCGTCAATTATGAAGACCGCGATACTTGTATCTTGTTTGGTGATGGTGCTGGTGCGGCCATAGTCACACGCGCTGAAGAGGGCGAACCCTCAAAGATTCTTAGTCATCACATTCATTCTGATGGCAGCCTTCACCACCTTTTTGAAACAATTGGTGGTGGCACACGAAAGCCTCTGTCGCCTGAGGTTATTGAAAATCGCGAACACTATATGAAAATGAAGGGCCGAGAAATCTTTAAACATGCAGTTCGTACGCTGACTCAATGCTGTGAAGAGGCCATTCAAGCAAATGGATTTTCCGGCGAAGATATTGATTGGCTTGTTCCACATCAGGCGAACATTCGGATTCTTGAAGCTGTTGCAAAGTCTTTTTCTATCCCGATGGAGAAAGTCATTGTGAATATCGAAAAGTATGGCAATACCTCTGCAGCGACCGTGCCGATTGCACTCGACGAAGCAGTGAGAGACGGCCGGATCAAGCGGGGGCAGTTAGTCTTGCTGACGGCATTTGGTGCCGGACTCACTAGTGGCAGCTCCCTCTTAAGATTTTAATCGTAGTTTGGGGGAAGAAACTTTGAATTCACCACTAGCTATTTTGTTCCCTGGGCAAGGCAGCCAAATCATCGGCATGGGTAAGTCTTTCTTCGAAGGTTCAAACGCTGCCAAGCAGACCTTCGAAGAGGCCTCAGAAACACTTGGTTTTTCCGTTGAATCCCTCTGCTTTGAGGGCCCCGAAGACAAACTTGTTTTAACAGAAAATACTCAGCCTGCTCTGCTGACAGTTAGCACTGCAATTATCCGGGCCATTCAAGAGAGCGGCTTGCCTCTTTCGGTGCGCTGCACACTGGGTCATAGCTTGGGCGAATACAGCTCATTGGTTTTTGCTGGCTCTTTAGGTTTTTCTGACGCTTTAAAAGCAGTCAGACTTAGAGGGCTAGCTATGCAGCGGGCCGTACCTGTGGGCGAGGGCTCTATGTTAGCAGTCTTAAAAGTAGAAGATGCAGATGTAGTGAAACTCTGCCAGTGGGCCAGTCTTGAATCTGGCGTTGGTTCGATGGAACCTGCCAACTTTAATGCACCAGGCCAAGTTGTTGTTAGTGGGTCCAAGCAAGCCATCGATTGGGTCACCAAGAATTGGAGCCAAGAGGCCTGCCCGCTTTCGTCAAAGCCGCGATTTATAGAGCTTAAGGTCTCCGCTCCATTTCATTCGTCACTTATGGCACCTGCGCAAAGAGAAATGGCAGAATTTCTTAGGAGTGTTGCCTTTGAGAATGCGAAGATTCCCGTCATTCAGAACGTCACAGCTAAAGCCACCCAAGACTCTTATGAGATTAAACGCAATATCATTGATCAGATTACCGGGAGCGTGAAGTGGACGGCCTCTGTTAAGGCGGCTTTAGCTTTAGATGTACGAGCAGCCATCGAGGTCGGCCCCTCAAAAGTCCTCACGGGCTTATGGAAAAAAATTGACTCTGATGAGCGCCCGACTTTGAATATCGAAAATCTCAGTGATCTAGGGAAGCTGGAGGGTTTAGTTTGAAGCTTTCGGGTAAAAAAATCATTGTGACAGGCGGTAGCCGAGGAATCGGCGAAGGCATTGTCAGAGCACTTGCTCAAGCTGGAGCGAGGGTGGCGTTCACCTATTCGGCAAGCGAAGAGCGAGCAAACAAGATTTTTGAAGCGCTGCCAGGAGAGGGCCACGTGCTTACTAGGTGTGATGTCTCAGACCTAAGCTCTATCAACCAAGCTTTCGATCACATGATAAGTAAGCTTGAAGGAGTCGATGGTCTCGTCAATAACGCAGGGATCGCCAGAGACCAACTCTTCATTCGGATGAAAGATGAAGAAATAACGGATGTGCTTAATACAAATCTTTTAGGAGCCATGCGAACGACCCAAAAAGTTTTAAAGCCAATGATGAAGGCGAGATCAGGATCGATAATATTTATTTCAAGTATTATTGGCCACACTGGCAATGCGGGTCAGGCGAACTACGCAGCTTCTAAAGCCGGAATGGTGGCCTTCTCTAAAAGCATTGCACAAGAAATGGCCTCTCGAAACATTCGGTCCAACTGCATAGCGCCTGGCTACATCGAAACAGAAATGACAGAAGCTTTAACTGAAGATCAACAACAGAAAGCGCTCGAAGGCGTCCCACTAAAACGAATGGGAACGACCGAGGATATCGCTAAAAGTGTAGAATTTTTGTTGAGCGATGATTCAAGTTACATTACTGGCCAAACACTTCACGTGAATGGCGGATTATCAATGATATGAAAGGAACTAACAATGGAACTCAAGTCCCAGGAGGAAGGTAAAATGGCGATTAATCCAAAAATCAAAGACATCATTGTGGAGCAGCTAGGAGTCGATGCCGAGCGAGTGAAGTCAGAGTCATCTTTTATTGATGACCTTGGCGCAGATAGCTTAGATATCGTAGAACTCGTTATGGCAATGGAAGAAGAGTTCGACCTTGAAATTCCTGATGAAGATGCTGAAAAGCTAAAAACGGTTCAAGATGTACAGAGTTACCTCGAATCGAAAGGCAAAGGAGCCTAAGGATGTCCGCGAGCTTGACCCGCTCAAACGGAAGACGTCGGGTAGTTGTCACAGGAATTGGCACCATCTCGCCTCTTGGCATTGGTTCAGAGGCCACATGGAAAGCTGCCCTAGAAGGACGATCCGGCGTTAGAAATATCACCAAGTTTGATGCTTCTCAGTTTGATGTGAGATTTGCGGGTGAGGTGGACGGTTTTCTTGCTACTAATTACATAGAACATAAAGAGGTCAAAAAAATGGACCTCTTTATTCAGTACGCAATTGCAGCGAGCCAGATGGCTGTTGAGCAATCCGGGCTCAGTGAATTTCATCAAATTGCAGAAAAAACCGGAGTCTTCGTAAGCACTGGTATAGGTGGACTACCCGGCATCGAGAGACAACATAGTATTTTAACTGAGAAGGGACCAGGCAGAGTCTCTCCGTTTTTTATCCCGATGGTGATCGGTAACCTTGCTAGTGGACAAATAGCGATACGATATGGCTTGAAGGGTCCCAATTTTTGCATCACTTCTGCGTGTGCTACCGGAGCCCATAGCATCGGCGAAGCCGCCAGGTATATCGCAGATGGAAAGTGCACTGTTATGTTGGCCGGTGGTGCAGAGTCAACCATTAGCCCTTTAGCTCTAGCCGGATTTGCTTCGATGCGAGCCCTTTCTACTCGCAATGATCAACCGCAAGCCGCAAGTCGACCGTTTGATCGCGACAGGGATGGTTTTGTTTTAGGAGAAGGGGCCTGCGTCTTAGTGCTTGAAGATCTCGAGCACGCTTTAGAGCGCGGAGCTAAAATCCTTGCAGAGCTTAAAGGTTACGCAGCGACGTGCGATGCTTATCACATGACGGCGCCGGACGGCGATGGTGGTTTTCGAGCGATGAGAGGTGCAATTGAAGATGCTGATTTATCACCAAGTGATATTGGTTATGTAAATGCACATGGCACGAGCACGCCTGTCGGCGATGGCATGGAAGTCACATCAGTCAAAAGACTTTTAGAAAAGCACGCAGATAAAGTTTTGATGAGCAGTACAAAAAGTATGACGGGTCATTTGCTGGGTGCAGCGGGCGCACTCGAAACAGCTTTTTGTGTGTGGGCCATCAACGACAATGTTGTGGCACCCACTATTAACCTTGATAACCCCAGCGAAGAATGTGATCTGAATCTTGTTCCGCACACTCCGGTTAAAGCATCTATCGAAAATGCCATGAACAATAGTTTTGGTTTTGGCGGAACAAACGCCTCTTTGATTGTATCAAAATATCGTTGAAAGAATTGTTAATCTGATAGCTTTGCTAGTAGCTGACTATCTCCAACTACCCACAGCACATCATTCGCTTCAATAACGAGCGAAGAATCTGGGTTAAGAATTCGCTTGCCCGATTTTTCCACTCCAACAACCAAACCATTGAGAGCTTCTCGTAATCCAGAATCTCGGATCGACTTATTGGCATAGCTCATATGTGATTTAACAATCAAGGGTGCAAGCTCATATCTTGAGGGTAGTTCTAATGCTTGCGGACCAACAAGGGGCTCTACTTCAGTTTTGAAGTGCGAAATTTGCTCGTCAGTTCCAACCACCAGCAACAAGTCTTCCGGGAACAAGGCCACATTCCCGGCAGGAGCAGTCAACCTTTTACTACCCCTTTCAATAAGAACAATTGTTACGCCAAACCGTTCACGAATCTTTGCTTCTTCCAATTTTTTGCCAACAAGGGGCGAATCTGCCTGAACTTTAAGCTCGACTATGTGCGAGTCCCATGGGGCCAGTGCAGGTAAATCTTTATGAACTCCATTTTTGCTTTCAAGGTTCTCTACAAATCGGCTTTCAATCCAGTTATAGACCTTGGCAATATTAGCCGGCATAAGGTACCCGGCGACAATTGCAAATGCTAGCATCGTTGCCAATGAAACCGAGGGCGGCAGAATAAAACTTGCAAGCACTGCTAGCAGGCCAACTGCATAAAACCAACTTACAAGGGTCAAAATAAAATACGGACTCAAATACCTTTGAGCGCTTGATGGCAGTTGCTCACCTAAATCCAGCTTCACGCTAACTAAGGCCCAAAAAAATGGTGCTGATAACATAACAGCGCAGGCTAAGCCAATTAGTTTTGCGGGCATTCCAACTATCATTTCGCTCTCTATCCAAGGGATAGCAGTCTGACTGACAAGCATAAATACCGCAATTATAATCACCGAGTTCACAAGTACTCTGATAGAAACCCCTTTTACGTGTTCTTTCCAGCCGCGAGTTTGCCCAATCGTTAAAGTGGCTGTTTGAAACCCTGCAAGTCTTTGCAAAAGCTGATCTGGCAATACGCGCTCAACCCAATCAACGATGGAGTCGGAATATTTTATAAAATAGGGCGTCGTAAACGTGGTAATGGCTGAAACGCTTATCGCAATCGGATACAAAAAGTCGCTGGTTACTTTTAAAGTCACACCCAGCGACGCTATAATGAACGAGAACTCTCCGATTTGCGCTAAACTAAGCCCTGCCTGAACAGATCGCCTAAGCCCTTGGCCCGCCACCAGCGCGCCGAAAGTTGTCGTGGCAATTTTTCCGACTATTGTAACCAATGTGATGATGCAAATGGGCCAAAAATACTCGAGCAAAATTCTTGGATCAACTAGCATACCTACCGAAACGAAGAATATAGCACCAAAGAAAGTTCTAATTGAAGAAGTGACCTTTTCAATGCGTTCTCCCTCTAGAGTTTCCGCAAAAAGGGAACCCACAATGAACGCCCCAAGGGCCGGCGAAAACCCCACTTTTGCTGCTATGACAACCATTAAAAAGCAGGCACTTAACGAGAGAACAAGTAGAGCTTCTTCTTGCAGCAAGTGCCGAGTTTTTTTAAGGACTGTTGGGATTATAACAATTCCAAGAACAAACCAAAGAACGAGAAAAAAGATCAACTTTAGGACCGCATAGCCCATCTCTGCACCAGAGAAAGACTGACTGACTGCAACTGTAGACAAAATTACCATCAAGAGGATTGCAACAAGATCTTCAACAATCAAAACACCAAATACGAGACCAACAAAACCCCTCGTTTTCATTTGAAGTTCTTCGAGTGCCCGCACGATGATTGTCGTCGACGAGATAGCTAAAATTCCGCCCAAGTAAAGGCTGTCGATTCGGCCCCAACCAAAGAGCTGCCCGACTAAAAAACCGACCCCCATCATTCCGGTTATTTCTATAAAAGTTGTAATTGATGATGAAGTTCCAACACTCGCTAGTTTTTTGAAACTAAATTCGAGGCCAAGGCCAAACAGAAGAAAGATCACTCCCATCTCAGCCCAAACCTTTATATTCTCAACTTCCACTACATTTGGTAGCCACTCAAAATGGGGGCCCACGAGAAAACCCGCAATAATGTAGCCTAGTACAACCGGTTGGCCGATCGATTTAAAAAGTAGATTCATAATACCGGCTACAGCCAGAATTATTGCTAAATCTTGAATCAACTGCGGAAGATGCATATTTTTTTAGTTCAACTTATGAGGGCAAGATTGTGATTCTATACTGCCAATCCGAATTTGGTTCACACGTGAAACATCTCTGTTGGTTGAGGACTGAGCCAAATAAAGCTCCAATTCGCCCCTTCTGCAATCATAGGCTGTCATCCCAACCTGCACAATTGGTGTACAGGGGCCAAATGCAGAAATCATTTTCGAAAGTGGGGAATTTTTGTCGATACTGACATTGTTTACCGAAATCTTCTTAGCTTTTGTTTTATCAAGTTCGAGCCATATATCAACAACTTCATCGTGGCAAAAGACCACATTCAAACCGTCAAACTCAAAATTACCAGTCGGACCCTGCCCATTCGCAGGTGGCGTGCGTTTGTAAATTCCTCTCTTATACTTCCCAACTAAAGTGGGGACAGTATCTCGAAAAGAAGCCCGGTCTATAGAATCCCCTGGCTCTATAACCACCACATCGGGAAGCTTCGTCAAGGTGCTAGAAATGCCGGAGGCTGGGCTTACCGAATCGGCGGCCTGTCGCTGTTGCGAACTAACCGGCGACCCAGAATCCTGGCCCAAAGAAACAGAATTTACCTCTGCCTCGTTTTGGCCGCTGCTGGGCTTCCTAGATACCACCATTTGATCTGCGCCAGATAGTGACAATGCCAACTTAGAGTCATCATTGTGTTGCTGAGACTTTGGAGAAGATCCACACCCCAACAAAATCGCGACTAAGCAGATGTAAATGAAACAAAAAGCCCTACTTATAGAGGAGGGTACTGTTGAAAGGCTTGAAGCGTGCATGGATTTCTCCTTCTCAAAGTAGGCGATTGTTTTTTTAGCTCATTCTGCAATTTAGGTGCCTCCGACAAAAGAGCAAGCTATTTTAACAGCAAAGAACTGCTCTCAACGCAGGAATCAGCATTGGCTCAAAGATGATTGTTAATTCAGCCTCAGGTATCGAGCGTTTACCGGTTGCTGAGCTTTTAAATGAGGTTCTTACAGCAGAATTTCGAGTGTTTAATCAGGTTCTCAAAATAAATTCTTGAGCGTAAATGAGACTCTTATAGCAGAATTTCGCCTGACATTTAGAAGCGAGGGTCATAGGCTCGAAGCTTAAAAGGAATGTTATGAAATACCTCTATGTTGGCGCCGATCATGCTGGGTTTGCGCTAAAGTCCGAACTTGTTTCGTATTTAAATAGCGCTGGCTCTTCGTTGAACCTCAAGATTGTTGATTTGGGCACGAATAATTCAGACTCCGTTGATTATCCTGATTTCGCCGAAAAAGTTGCACAAAGTGTTGGGGTAAATGCCTTCGGCCTACTCATTTGCGGAAGTGGTCAAGGAATGGCGATTAAAGCCAATCGATATGGCCATGTCCGCGCCGCCCTATGCTGGTCGGTCGAAATCGCCGAGTTGGCCCGAAAACACAACAATGCGAACGTACTTTGCCTGCCCGGCCGCTTTGTATCAACTGATTTGGCCAAAGAGATACTTCAAGTTTTTTTACACACGGACTTCGAAGGCGGAAGACACGCAAAAAGAGTCGACAAACTTTAGTGGAGTTATTTTGAGGTTAAGACCATTTCTTCTTTAGTTGCACACAAAAATAAAGGCGAAAAATAACGACGCGTAAACATAGTGTTTTTTCTTGAAAAATCAATCAACTGAGAGTGAGTAATGTTGTAACTACCTACTCTGAAGGTAAAGAAAGGCTGTCTATGATTAAGTTAAGTGATGCGGATTCAGAAATATTTCAAATCATCCAAAAAGAGACCGAGAGGCAAGAATACGGCTTAGAAATGATAGCCTCCGAGAATTATGCCTCTCGCGCGGTCATGGAAGCGCAGGGTTCGATACTTACAAATAAATATGCTGAAGGGTATCCGGGCAAACGCTATTACGGCGGTTGTCACTTTGTCGATCAAGCTGAGAGTTTGGCTATTTCGAGGGCCTGCGAATTGTTTGGGGCTGAAGCGGCTAACGTTCAACCGCACTCTGGGTCACAGGCCAACATGGCCGTGTACTTAGCGTGTTTAAAAGCTGGGGACTCTATTTTAGGAATGGACCTTTCTCACGGCGGTCACCTCACCCACGGATCACCCGTCAACTTTAGCGGGCTTTTGTTCAGGGCCCATGGCTATCAACTTCATCCTGAAACTCACCTTATTGATTACGACTTGGTCAGAAAATTGGCAAAAGAACATCAGCCAAAAATGATCATTGCTGGCTACAGCGCTTACCCAAGAAAACTTGATTTCGCTGCCTTCAAAAGTATCGCTGAAGAAGCCGGAGCAAAACTTCTCGTCGACATGGCACACTTTGCAGGCCTCGTGGCGACTGGGCATCACGAATCACCAGTCGGTTACGCCGATTATGTGACATCAACAACTCATAAGACTTTGCGCGGCCCGCGAGGAGGATTGATTCTGACCTCTCAGGATAACCTTAAGAGCATCAATTCAAAAATATTTCCTGGCATTCAAGGGGGTCCTCTTGAGCATGTGATTGCTGCCAAAGCAGTTGCCTTTAAAGAGGCATTGAGTCCGGCTTTTAAAGAATACATTGGCCAAGTCGTCAAAAATTCGAAAGTCCTCGCAGAAGCATTGATGGCGGAGGGTTTAAATCTTGTCACAGGAGGCACCGACAATCACCTTGTGCTCGTCGATCTCTCAGATACAGAGGTGACTGGGAAGCTAGCCGAAGAGAGTCTCGACCGCGCGGGAATTACGGTAAATAAAAATACCGTGCCCAACGAGAAGCGCAGTCCATTTGTTACTAGCGGCGTGCGAATAGGCACCCCCGCCTTAACCACTCGCGGGTTTAAAGAAGAAGAAATGAAACAAGTGGCGCGATGGATCGCCGAGGTTCTTCGAAAACCTCAAGACGACTCGCTGTTAGAATCGATTCGCTTAAAAGTTAAAGAGATCTGCACAAAGTTCCCTATATATCGCGAATAAAAAAAAGCGAGAACATTGTCTCGCTTTTTGATATTAAGTGAAAAAATACACGGTAATTAGTACGAGTATCTACGGTAGATTTTGACTTCAGGTCCGATTCTACCAAGACCTGGGCAGATGGTTCCGTTTGGCTCGGTCTGGGTAAGCGTCAGCCCGCTCATGTCAAGGTGAAGTGACGTGTTGCTTGCCGTAGGCACTGTTTGAATGCCACCTTGAAGTCCATTTGAGCACCCAAGCACAGGGCTTGAAGCCCAACAGTTTCCTGAACACATATCTGTCATGTAGGTTTGCGTGAGCTGAAGGGATCCATGCGCACCAAATTGCAAGACCTGGCCTTCAAAGTCGCGACTGCAATGACTCCTTCGATCTTGAAGTGAATCGATAACGTAACCATTTTGTATTTGCTTGATTCCAATAATGTCATAGCCCTGTTGGCCTTGTTGAGAATTAAGGCCAGAAACCAATCCCACTGGTTGCCCACCACAGGTGACCGACTGCAAAGCCCAGTTTCCGTTGAGGGCTTGTGGGTTTATGACTTGCTGTTGCTCATTTTCTCTATCTGGACAAGCCGTCAAAGTAAGTAGCCCCGCCGCAAGAATTAAGCTTTTTAGCACTGGCCTTACCACCTTTTGAGCTCGGCGGTATCCGGTCGCAATGTTTTTAATCTGTGTTCGCCCCATAAGTTTCTCTCCTACTTGTAGAATTTACAGAGCAGGATCTATGCCACGCCTGGCCTATGGTTTATTTGAGTTTGAGCTCAGCGGCTGATTGATCCGAGAGCAGATCAGTGCCTTTTTTTGTCCTTAGGTTACCAAATCACGAACTGAGCGCAGTTTAAAGTCTGAAGGAGCTACGTATCGGTATTCGTCTGGGTTAGTTCTATTACACCCAACTCCACCCAGTAAGGCCTGTTTTTGGGGGTCGCGTTTAGAGCTAAACGTATCGATAAACGTGGTGAACGAACGCATTAAAGTCTATTTAGCGCGTCTGGCGTGTTCCAGTTCAACTGCCCTCTTCGATTCCTGAATAAGTTCACACGAACGAGCCATACGTTGGTAGGAGTCCTCATAAAACTTCCATGGATCCTTCCTAGCTGCCGGTATGACAGGCCCTACCGGATACATCCTTGGACTCTTACCCCGCCCTGCTCTCATCGCTATATCTCTTGCCTGCCACTGAAGGCCTTCAAAATGCGCTGAGACCGCAACCGCGGATTCCATTGTAAAGTACCATTTTATGGTTTCGGTAGCTGACCTCAATTGTATGCCATCACATTCATTGTAGGCGTAATTCGCTTCTAAAACAGATTCGATTAACTTCAGTTCGTCATGTCCCATATACTTGGTTACGCTGCTAGTTATCCACTGCACGTCGGTATCGTGATTGAATTTACGACCAAACTCCTGACAATTTGACTTAGGGATGTCGAAACCGCCACCTTTTTTTATCTCCCCCCAACATCTCCGTGCAGGTCTCACCCATGTATCACGTACCGCTTCGGTGAACTTTTCTTCTGCCGATTTATTCCTGGTTATCGTCATTGGGGTAGCTGCGGACTCTTGGCTTGAGCCGCTTGCAACAAAAAATAAGGAGGCAAGGAGAAAACAAATCGGCAAAAGAGAGACTTCAAGCCAGCGAACAACTAAGAATTTCACGTTCAACCTCAATCATCCCCTTAACTTGCATTTAACTACCGCAATTCTTATATGCAATTCTTTGCGCTGAGCCGTATCGATTTAGGCGACACTTGAATGTAGATTCATTGAATTTTTTTCGGGAAGCTGTACAATTTTTGATCACTAAAGGAGCGCTACATGCGAATTCTTCTCGCAAATGATGATGGTGTCAGCAGCCCTGGGATACTAAAATGGAAGGAGCACCTCGAAAAGAGGGGTCACGAAGTCTGGCTCGTCGCCCCTTCGCAAAACCGCTCCACAGTGGGTCACAGCTTGACGCTACACAAACCCCTTCGTATTCAGCAAATCCACGAAAGGATCTATAGCGTCTCGGGGTCGCCCGCAGACTGCGTTTACACCGCTACGAGATATATCCTAAAGCAAGAACCCGATCTCATACTCAGCGGAGTTAACCGCGGAGCAAACCTTGGGCATGATGTTTTTTATTCAGGCACAGTGGCCGCCGCCAGAGAGGGAGCGTTATTTGGCATCAAGAGTATGGCTGTGAGCCTGTGTTTTCATTTTCAAGCGGCTGAAACTGAGTGCTACTGGCAAAGCGCATTCACTTTTGCAGACGAGGGTATCGATGTCCTTTTAAAAACAGACTTTGACCCTCAGCAAACTGTGTTTAATTTAAATGTACCCAACACCCCTGCAGAGAAAATTAAGGGGCTTCGCATGGCACGCCAGGGAAGACGAGAATACACGAATTCTATAGACGTAAGAACAGATCCTCGAGGTCATGCCTACTATTGGCTTGGCGGAAGCTACCAAGGGTTCGAAGCTATAGAGAATAGCGATTGCCAATTTGTGGAAGACGGCTTTGTGAGTCTGACACCTCTGCGGCTCGACACAACACATGATGAAGTTCTTAAGCAAATCAAAAAATCGAGACCCGCTTACTAAGTCCGTCCGAAGACGATGCCTCTTTTTGTGCGCTCTGCTGCTTAGCGGCTGTGCATCTATGAAAGCTCCACCCTATCAGTCGGCTTCGTATCGAGCTACCTCTTTTCGCGGCTACGGAGCTCTCTCCCCTGGCGGACCCATTCATCCTAAACAGAGAACAGAAACAGCTCTGCCGACGTCTGACTTAGGCTCAAACTCGGATAGTCCCCATGAAATCGCATGGCCACTGGGTAGGGGCCATATGGTTTCACAAAAATTCTCCCTGTCTAAACCTCATTTTGGAATCGATATAACGGGCTCACACTCAACACCCATTATGGCAGCACACGCAGGAACAGTTGTTTACACAGGCAATGCGTTTTCCGGTTATGGAAGACTTATTATCGTCGACAACGGCTACGGATGGTCAACTTTCTACGCTCACCTCAGCAAGGTCAAGGCGTCTCAAGGTCAAAGGGTTCGTCGCGGAGAAATTATCGGCACTATGGGAAAAACCGGAAATGCCGAAGGTGTTCATTTGCATTTTGAACTGCGTTACAAGAAGGCCCCAATAGACCCTGTCGAGTATCTTCCTTAAAATCTTTTATGAGGTTGAAAGACCCGAACGTTTTAACTAAACACAAAACTTAAAAAGGGATGTAACAACAATGGCAAGACTTCGGTACAAAAGTTTTGAAACACACCAAGCTGAAATAGAAACAAAAGCTAACTTGATTCAAAAAAGAACTTCTTTTAGGATTTTGCGTTTGGCAGCTGTCGTTGCCTTGGGATTTTTCTCTACGCACTTGGTAGTGGCAAATTTGGCAAGCGCAAATGAACCTTTACCTGAAACTCCGCCGATTCCCAAAGATAATCCTCAGACACCTCAAAAAATCGAGCTGGGTAAGCAGTTGTATTTTGACCCAAGACTTTCTTCCACAGGTACCGTCTCTTGCAACTCCTGTCACAACGTCATGGCGACCGGCGACGATTCCGTAAGGACGAGCGCGGGCGTCAACGGACACAGGGGAGATAGAAACTCACCCACTGTTTGGAACTCAGCTTTTTGGTCGGTTCAGTTTTGGGATGGTAGAGCGCCTACGCTCGAGGAGCAGGCTAAAGGGCCACTTGTAAATCCTATAGAGATGGGGCTTCCCAACCACAATGAGGCCGTCAAAAGAGTAAAAGCAATTGCGGGTTATAGAACCTCCTTTAAGAGAGTTTTTGGAGGGCGTGATCCCATCACTGTCGACAATATCGCTAAAGCCATTGCGTCGTATGAAAGAACATTGATCACACCCGACTCGGCATTTGATCGGTATCTTAAAGGAGAGAAAACTGCAATTTCGAAGGATGCCCTAGAAGGATACGAACTGGCTCAGAACGTCGGCTGTTTTGCTTGCCACTCTGGACCACATTTCGCAGGACCACAGCTGCCAACCGGAACAGGTTTTTATATGCGGTTTCCTACGTTCAGCGAAAATGATTATGTAAAAACCTATGAGCTTGATAAAGATTTGGGTAGAATGAAAGAGACGAAAAAAGAAGCAGACAAACATATGTACCGAGTTCCTTCATGGAGAAACATCGCAATTACTGCTCCGTACTTTCATAATGGTTCTGTTTCGAAGCTCGATGAAGCTGTGAGAGTTATGGCTAAAACCCAGCTCAACAGAGATCTTAAAAGCTCTGAAGTTACAAAAATCGTAAAATTTCTTGAGTCTCTTACTGGCCAAATACCTCAGCAAACGATGCCGCAGCTTCCCCTGATGGTGGGAGAGTCTCTTGTTAATTAAAACTAGGTGCGAGCCAAGCTGAAAAGGAACGAGTGTGCGCAAAGTTGATTTTATCGTTTCAGCAGATGCCATTCTCACTGCGAACTCTCAACAGCCCTTTATTGAAAAAGGAGCTGTTGCCGTTCAAGGCAGTAAGATCGTTGGCGTTGAAACACAAGGTAAAATTCTACAACAATATGAATCCAAAAAAATCTTCAGCCTTGGTGACAGTCTGCTTACGCCAGGGCTAATCAACACACATGCACATTTGCCGATGAGTTTGCTACGAGGAATCGCGAACGACCTTTCGCTCGATGAGTGGCTAACGAAACATATATTCCCTAAAGAGAGACAAAACTGCTCTAAAGAATTTGTTCGTCTCGGCACCGAACTTGCTTTGTCAGAGCTTTTGCTCAGCGGTGTCACAACCGTTTGTGACATGTATTTTTTCGAAGATGATATAGCTGAAGTTTGCGAAGAAATGGGCATGCGCTCTGTACTCGGACAAAGTTTATTTTCTGGCGAGGCCCCAGATCAAGCGAGTTTCGAAGAAGGTTTTCATCGAGCTGAGCGATTTATCTCCAGGTGGAAGGGCCATGAACTTGTATCACCCGCGCTGGCTCCCCATGCCCCTTACTCGGTTGATCCCGATCAGTTTCGAAGATGTGCGGAGCTTGCCAAAGACTCATCTGTGCTTCTGATGTCACACATACTTGAAACCAAAACCGAAGATTCCCATTTTCAAAAACGCTACGGCATGAGTGTTACCGAAATGCTGGAGGATTCAGGCTGTTTTGAAGTTCCCTTTCTGATGGCCCACTTCGTTTGGCCGAACGACTCCGACCTCAAACGTGTGACGAAAAATGTCGCCATTGCACACTGCCCGCAGTCAAACCTCAAGCTCGCCGACGGGTTTTGCCCAGTACAACGACTTCACGATTGCGAACTCACCGTGGGCCTTGGTACCGATGGCCCGGCATCCAATAATGACTTTGATTTTTTTGCAGAGATTCAAACTGCTGCACTTATTCAAAAAGCCATTACAGAAAACCCCGAAAGTTTAAAAGCAAACAAAGTTTTTGAAATGGCAACGCTAGATGGGGCGAAGGCTTTAGCGCTTCAAGACAAAGTAGGCTCGCTGCAAGTAGGCAAATGCGCCGACATTATTGCCATCTCAAGAGATGGCCTTCACCACTGGCCACACCACGACGTATATGCGGAGTTCACCTACGCCACAAAAGCCAGCGACGTGACCCATGTTTGGGTCAACGGCGAGCTTCTTGTTGAAAACAAAAAGCTCACCCGCGTTGATCAGAAGGACTTAAGAACCCGAGTTAAAAATTTTTCGATTCGATAAAGCAATCAACCAACTTTCTTTGCCCAAGACTTGCACCAGCCTTTTCCTGCAACGCATTTACCGGCGAATAATTGGCACTTCACAAAACCTTTAGGAGCGGATTTCTCGGGATCTGGAGCCATAAGTAAGCAGTTATCGCAGTACTGATCTTTCCATTCGGTTTCCATTCGTTTGCTGTAATACTGAGCCTTTTCTTTCGGTTCGATTTTCGCTAGATCCACTTTTGATTTGTCAGCAACGTAGCTTTGACTCTTCGCCATCGGATCGTTGTCGCCAATCATTTCGCATTTGGCGGCTGCCTCGGCACCCTTCTTTTTTTTCTTCGTGTTGTTTTGACCAAGTGCTTGAAAGCCGGACAGCACCATGGCACTTGCCGACGCTACACCGACGCCAAGTTTTACGAGATCTCGCCGCGAAATTTCGGTTTGTTTGTCTTTACTCATAGTTGTCTCCTCATTTGCCTTTGGTGCCCATGCAAAAACCGGAGTTCCTGGTTCTTAAGGCCAACTGATTGATCAGCCAGTTAGCACACGGGTTCGGGCAAAGGTTCGTTGTAAGGCCGAATGTTAGGGGATCTAAAAATCAGCCGTATATGTTGTTTCTAACAAGCTAATTGAAAGCCCAGTGAAAGACAAATGAGAGTGCGGCAAATTGTAACAATCTTGACTGATCTAGGTGACTAGATCACACTTGCCTCGTATTTTTCGTGGGTATCTATCCAAAAACACTTGTCCAATGGCAATTTTACGAAGCCTACTATCAGAAGACCGTTGCCTAAAGGCTATTGTCTGAAAACTGCGAGCTAAACCCTTAACAGAGCCCTAAATGCTGTGACTTATAAACCAAAAGACCACTATTTCAAAAAAGCCAAAGAAGAGGGGTATGTCGCCCGTTCGGCCTATAAGCTTCAAGAAATACAAAGCAAACTGAAGATATTGAAAAAGGGTATGTCCGTTTTGGAACTAGGTTCAGCTCCTGGCAGCTGGTCGCAAGTGATTTTGCAAATCATTGGCAAAGAAGGAACTCTCTACGGCATCGATCTTCATGAAGCCAAAATCAGAGCAACAAACTTCCACTTTCTAAAGGGGGACATTTTTGCAGCGGAAACCCAAGCCTGGATGCCAACGGAAGTCGATGTTGTACTCAGTGACATGGCCCCGGCCTCTAGCGGAATCGCCTCAAGCGATCAGGCGCGATCGGCCGAGCTCTGTAGGCAAGTTATAGAAGTTGGCAAAGAGCGATTGAAAGTGGGCGGAAGTAGCGCGCTAAAAATTTTTATGGGACCGGAGTTTAAAGAGATTGAAGGACTCCTTAAACAAAACTTCCGACAAGTTAAGACTGTCAGACCTGACAGTACGAGAAAATCTAGTTTTGAAGTTTTTCTAGTCGCACAGGGCTTTCATAAGTAATCTTTCTCTTATGGGAAATCTCTCGCCGCTCATTAGTGACTTGGCTGTGCTTCTGGCTTCTGGCGCCATCATCGGACTTATCTTTCAACGCCTAGGGCAACCCCTTATTGTGGGATACCTTCTCGCTGGCTACCTTATTAGCCCGCAAGGCCCTTTAACAGTTCGCCTTGTTGAACATAAGAGTATCGAGATTCTCGGAGAGCTCGGTATTATACTGATTCTCTTTTATCTCGGTTTAGAATTCAGCTTGAAGAGACTTATTAAACTTGGCCCCAGGCCCGCTCTAATAGGACTCGTCGAGGTGACGATGACTGCCGCCTTGGGCTTCGTCGTAGCGAGGCAGTTGGGCGCCAGCCAGTCTGCAAGTTTCTTCATAGGTTCGATGGTCGCCATTTCTTCTACGGGCATGATTCTAAAGGGGTTTGAAGACAGCGTTTTCAAAAACCAACCGTTTACAAAAACCGTCATTGGAATTTTGATCGTAGAAGATATTTTTGCGATTGGCATCTTGTTGGTGCTCACCACTTTGGCCGGAGGGCAAAACTTTGAAGGTCTTCAGCTGAGTCTCAATATCTTTCAGCTGATGCTCGTCGTATTGATTTGGGGTATAGCCGGACTGTTCTTCGTGCCCCCCTTGTTTGACAAGGCAAGAAAGTGGTTTAGCGATGAAATTTTATTGATAGCTGCCCTCTCGCTGTGTCTTATTATGGTCGCAGTCGCTCATCAATTTAAACATTCAACGGAGCTCGCTGCCTTTTTGATGGGGAGCATTCTTGCTGAAACTCGGCTTCAAAACCGAATTGTAGATCTTATTAAGCCGCTTAGAGATTTGTTTGGCGCCATATTTTTTATTTCAATTGGCCTTCTCATCGCGCCGGAAACTTTGATTGCAAATCCGCAATGGGTTATTGCATTAACTTTGACAACTCTGGCTTGTAAGTTTCTGTTTGCTTCTTCTATGGCAACAATCACCGGCGGAACGTTGAGCGACTCTGCAAAAATAGGTTTTTCTTTAAGTCAGATTGGGGAGTTTTCATTTATTATTGCAGGCCTAGGCTTGCATTTAGGAGCTATCGATAAAACGATGGCTTCTATCATCGTCATGGTTTCATTTATATCTTCATTGATCGCGCCCAATCTTTTGAAGCACTCAGACTCTGTACTGAAATGGGCCTCTTCAGGGCTTCCGAACTCTTGGCTTGTTGCAGTAGATAACTACCGCTTTGATTTGCTTCGCTTTTCGCTGGCGGCAGAGCTCAAACGAGTAGCCATAAAGTTCTTGCCCCGATGGATACTGAATGCCTCTGTCGTTATTGCCATTTTCTGGTTCTTCAAAAACCTCGATAACTGGGCTCCAAGCTGGCAGCATTTGTCGATACTCAAAAATAAAGGCGCACTCGTAGTAGGCGCCGCGATTGTTTCTTTGCCGTTTTTGTGGGCTATGATGTTTTACCGTAGAAAAGACAAGACTCTACCAACAAACACACGCCTATTCTCTTTCGACCTTGTTAGGTTGGTTTATCGACTCATAACTCTTATTTTTCTCCTCGTTGTAAGTTACTATTTTTTCGAAGCAGAAGAACTCACGATCGTTACACTTGTGCTTGTTGGCTCGAGCCTCTTTTTGTTGTATTCACCTTTAGAATCAGCGTACCACAGGGTCGAGGGAATGTGGTTCGCCTCGCGCTCCCAAAACCTCGCCTTCAATCAAATACGTCCTTGGAAAGCTGAAATCGAAGACATAAAGGTCGAAGCGAACTCCAACATTTCTGGTAAAACACTTTTAGAGTTAAGCTTGAGGAGCCACTTAGGCATCACGCTTTTGAGAATTCAAAGAGGGCATATTGAAATCCTCTCACCGTCGAGCAATGAAAGGATATTTCCTTTCGACATTCTCTCTGTGCTTGGCTCAAATGACCAGATTGAGAAATTCCGCGAAATGTGCTTAACATCAGAAAGACTCCGAGATTTGCCAGTTCCTGAGCCACTGCAGCTCACGCGATTTATCGTTGGCGAAGAGTCGCCGCTAGGTAACAAGCTGCTCAAAGAGCTGGTTATTTTTAAAGATTTGAATTTGCTCGTTGTCGGGATCGAAAGAAAAGACAGAAGAATTTTGAATCCCATTGCTGACACCCAAGTCTTAGTTGGTGATGGGCTGTGGCTTGCCGGTAAGTTCGAGAACCTCAAAAAACTCGAAGGCGAGCGCTAACAGCGTTTGGCAGCGGCGCTCGCATTAGCGAGCACCGCACCAATCCGAACTCGCATATGAAGGAAGGCTTATTTTTCTAAGGCATTGTTTAGCGAAATGCTGCAAGCAAATACTATTATTGGCGGGAGCGGGTCATTTCGTCGAACAAGTCTACTCCGGTAAGTTTTTTGATTCCGCCGAAGAGCTTCCACAGAGCGAACATCAAAACCGCGGTCGACGGCAGGGCGATTACCGGAAAGCTCAGCGCCGTCATCTTCGCAACCTCGGTGTTGAACTGTTCAGTTCCTGCCGGGCTTTTCACGATGGCGAAGGCTAAAGCAAAATTGAGAACTGTTGAGACACCAAAGCTAATAACAATCCAAATTAAGGAGCCCTTAACCATTTGCTGATAGTGAAGTTTTTTTTCTGCCGAATCGAGGAGCTCTTCAATTCGCGCAACCGGTATGATCTGCGGGTTCAAGAACATTGTTCTGAGAATAAAATCTTGAGCCTTTTTAGAAAAAAGCAAAGTGAGGCCGATCACAGCAGGCACAAGAGCTTCTTTCGAGGCGTACCAAAGGCCATCAAGCTCTAGCAATGCAAGTCCTCCGGTCAAAAGCACACTTATAAGACCAAGAATCGAAATAAAGTTCCAAGTTTTCTTTTTAACGAGTTCATAAAGTCCAAAAGTAAGGGGGAACGCAATAGCCAAAAGTAATCCGTTAATCGGGCCAAGCTTGTCTTCGGAGCTAAATTTAGAAAGTACTATCACCGGGATTACGATATTAAAAAAGAGATTCGTCCACGGGCTTTCTCTTTTGATCTTTGAGGACGACGGACTCCCTGCCGTCTTCTCAGTTGGTTCGATGTTGGAAGTTTGATCCATAGTCGTGAGAATCGCTAAGTAGCCCTACGAAGGCAATCAGTTTTTACTTGGCCTTAGTCTAGTTCCGCTTTGAAACCCCCTATCTAAGTCTAGAGCGCAATCAATAGTTAATGACGACAGTTCGCCGTCGTCAAAAACTTGTCAAATGAGGGGGAACCATGAATAAAAATCTAATCAAATCTTGTCTTTTAGTGATGGGGGCGTCGCTAATAGTTGGGGCCAGTGAACATCAGCATCAACTTTGCAATGGCATCGTCGAGGAGAACAACGAGTGGATCGGTATACATGCCAAAGACCAATCCGGAATCACAGAAGAGCAGTTCAATCAGGCGATTGATGAGGCCGAAAAAATATACGCTTCGATTATCACTGAGAAGGGTGGAAATCTTAAGGTTAACCGCCTTTGGGAAAACGGGACCGTAAACGCCTCGGCTCAGCGCCAAGGTAAAAATTGGGTAGTTAACATGTACGGCGGTTTAGCTCGTCATGAAACCATTACGTTGGACGGATTTAGACTTGTTATCTGTCACGAAATCGGACACCACATTGGTGGAACTCCTCAAAAGAAAAGCTTCTTCAGCATATGGGCCTCAAACGAAGGCCAGGCAGATTACTTCTCTACCTTAAAGTGTCTCAGAAGAATGTTTGACGGCGCTGACAATGCATCAGTATTGGCCTCTATGGAAGTTGATCCCACAGTCCAACAACAATGCACAGCCAGACACAACGGAAAATCGAGCCAAGAGATCTGCATGAGAGGTGCAATGGCAGGAATGTCTGTCTCAAATCTTTTTCAGGCACTTAGAAACGAAGAGAGAAAGCCAGCCTTTGCTGAGCCCGACACGGCAGTGGTAGATGCGACAAACGATAACCACCCAGCAACTCAATGCCGACTTGACACTTATTTCGGCGGCGCTACGTGCGATGCTAGCGTTAATGACGACGTCTCTAATACAGATGTTCAGGCGGGAACTTGCGAGAGAGCCAACTACGATTTGGGTGCACGTCCACGCTGCTGGTTTAAATTCTAGGTAGCTTAGTTTTTTTGTAGGTGCCTATTTCTTTTCAGGAAACTAGGTACTCACTCCCTTTTTAGGGAACTACACTTGAACCTGTTGATACGAGGAAAGTCCGGTGAGAAATCATCGGACTTTTTGTTTTGGAGTCATCTCGGTTTTTTTCATTGAGTTCCCATACCAAAAAGACACTCATAAAATGGTTGTAGAAAGCTGTTCAACTCGCTTCAGCGGCAAGACACTTGGCCGTTTTAGGAAGAGTGATGAGCGAGGGAACACAGCTGGGCCCCGGACAATGAAATCTTAAGTGGGTATGGTTAGAGTGACCTTTGTAGGCTCCCGTAACTTTTCGTAAGAACTCATTAGCCCGACCGCCGGGCCGCAATTCTTCAGGCGGGCGAGTTTTCTTTGCATACTCACAGAGATACTGAATCTCTCTTTGGTCTTTTAGCACAGCCATAAGCTGATTACCTGAAACGGCAGAAAGGCTTTCAAAAAAGTGATACATTGCTGCAACGTCGTAATCTAAACTGAAACCGCTCGAATTTATATAAGACGACTTGGTAGAGCCACCTCGAAAGCGATATCCACTTAAGTACTGCTCTTTAAACGTGGGCAAATAGATGTCAATATCAAGCCCATTTTGGTGGCTCTTTACTTCATCAGAAATCTCCCCACCTGCTCGTCGCGATAAATTGCCTATCATGGCCCTTGGCAGTTTGGGAATGATGCCTAAGCGCACCTTATTTTTTAAATCGACACAAGTTCTCTTAAGGATCTCTATAGTCGACTCAGCTCCGAATACTTTGACTCCCTTTCGGGCGTCGCCAGTTGACACATAATTGGTTTCTCTCGATACAAAGCAATCCGCCTCTGGTGGCAATACTGAGGCGTTTTGCAATTGACCATTGTGATGGTAGCGTATGGCTTGAACCAAACCCGAAACATTCCTGAAGATATCGGCAATTGTGCTGGGCTTAACCGAGGCCGCTCTTTGCTTTTGGGTTTGGGCTTGCGTTGGGGTTTGCTTCTGGGTTTGGGTTTGGGTTTGCGTTGGGGTTTGCTTCTGGGTTTGGGTTTGTTCGGCGTTTGAACTTTGCTGGCCACCGGACACAGTCTGCAACCTCTCTGGCTTTGCTGTCTTTTCCACTTTGGGTTTGCTAGCCTCGGCCTCTTGATATGCTTGAGTTTGTCCTTCTTGAGTTTGTCCTTCTTGAGTTTGTCCAGGATTGACTACCTGTTTAGTGTGTTCAACTGACTGCTTCTCTTCGTCAGGGACGGGCAGAACAATCGGACCAAGCATTGTGGACTTCACCTCTTCGATATGGTGATCCGTTCCATGATCGTCAGCTTCATCAACGCTATCAACTTCATCATCCTTATCTCCATCATCTGAATTATTTTGATCACTTGACGGAGTTTCCGTAGCAACCCAGCCAACATGAGTGGCTGACTTTCCGTCAACTCTGTCAGTTTTGGCTCCCGCTTGGTCATTTACTCCGGCGTCATTAGTTAATCCGGCTTCTTTGGTTACTCCGCTTGAAGAATGTTTGGCTGACTTTCCATCAACAATTGTTGATTTGGTGGCAGTTAGATCGACAGCCGATGAATCGTTAGCGACTTTTCCAGGAGAACTCATGGGCGGTTTGCCATCGACGACGACTGCTTTTGTTGATGTCAAATTGTAACGTATGCGCCTTTTGAAGGCTTGCCGTAGGGCTGTTTGGTCTTGGGTAGCAAAACCCCTTCCTGGCTCGCAGGTCGTCGAACTCTCCTGATCTTGAACTTTGCAAAAATAAAAATCAATACTGGTTGGATTACAGTTCCCCGGTTCTGGACAAAACACGATGGCTCGTAGTTTCATGGAATCAGAAATAGCCGATGCATCTTTCTGTAAGCCAGATATAGCGCGAAGGTCGAATTCCGTTAGGTGAGCACCCCACATTGGCTGCCCGTCGATACTATCTTCAGGAACAAAGCTCTGTAGTTCACCAGTAGTTTCAAAACGAAGCTCCGACCGAGCGACGCCTTCCGTCTCTTCTTTGTATAAGCCCGATAAGTGAACCGTACTACTTGGAATATCATATTTTACCCGCACGTCCTGGAACTCAAACTCTTGAGAAAGAATCACCAGTTCATCTGCGGTTTCTTCTGATTTAGAATTGTCTTTCTTTGAAGTCATTGGCATACCCAAATCTTGCGCTGTAATTTCAAGCTTGCTCCCACCAAAATCAAGTTCGCGGAGCACCTTTTGGGGGATCACCGTCTGAGAAAGCCGAACCTCTTTGTTCTGCGTAAACGACTCTCCTTCAACGTGTCGCTTTGTTGTTTGAGTTTGTTGGCAGGCTATTAAAAGCATGAGTAGCGACAGAGTCAAAGCACCTGGCACCTGACGGTGAAGGCGTATTTTTGAATGAGAGGAGCTATAAGAAGTTTTGCCCATTAACACCTTGAGTAGGCAAGACGCCTGCCAAAGCCGAATCTATAGGGCATAATTTTCTCGCTGAAATATCGGGCTAACGGCTTTCTGCGCGCTGCCGCAGCTACAAACCAAACAAAAAGCGTGACTGCCTAGTCACGGAGATTTCTCTGCCTCTTCGCTAACAATTTTTGTTCAACAATTGTCTACTCTTTCTACAGAATAACGCCTCTTTCTGTTCCCGAGCTTCAATCTGCGAAACCATGAAGATAAAACTGAGCTTTGGATGTGCGGAAAATCCAAAGTCGAGCGCCCGAGCGGGCTTGAACCCAATAATAGTCCCTGCGGACTTCGTCCGACCACCAATTAGCTAAAATGCGCTCTGGCCCCCAGAAACTTTCTACTTCAAACTTTCGGCGGCTTGTGTCTTCGCAAAAGAAAACTCCCTGATGAAACCTTAACAAGACGGGCTTTGCCAAAAGCACTGTAGGTCTTTCACTCCAGTTTCCACCAGCCAAAGAGTCGTCCCTCAAATCGCGTGATTCTGACAGCTTAGAGACTGTCTCCATCTTTAAAACATCTAAGCTTGGACGCCAAGAGTCTTCGGGTAAAATTCCTTGATGAAACTTCCAACCGTAGACACTTTGCTTACCCTCACTTTGAACAAGTCGTGTTAAAAATTTTATTCGATCTTCTTTAACTCTTTCTGCTGCATTAAAAAAATGCGTCTGACTAAAGTAACTGACGGCAGACTTCAGCACTTTCACTGTCATATCTGTTACTGGCGATGAAAGGGATTCTATTTCTAGATCTTTCCTCAGACGGTCTTTAAAAAGCGTCAGAAAAAACTGAGGATCCTTTTGTGGTGACGGTAGGTCAAATTTCCACTCACGGTTTGACTCTGCTGTTGTCGAATAACTTTCTAGCCCTACAGAAAATTCCAGTTGCAAGATCGCAAGACCTCTCGCCTCAAGACGCAAACAAAGTCTTTTGAGTAACGACTGTAACGGAAACAAAATCCAATCTAACCCATGATCCGAAAAAGAAAGATCTAAGTGATGAAAACTCACTCGCTCTTCAAATGTTTCCGGCAAACGAAACAGGGGCCACGGCTTCTGATATCCACTCTTAAGAACATCCAGCCATTCAAGAGCTTCTTTACCTAGTAGAGCCAGCCCTCTCATCTTTGCGAAATCCAGAAAATCCGAAAAATTGTACACCCCCATATCGCGAAGGAGCTTTAGCCTTCTTAGGTCTTCTGAGCGAAGCTTGTTTGTCTGCCCAAATAGATTTCCAGCCGCCGGCAAAGTCTCTATGGAGATTTCAGATAATGGCGTATTGTGATCGCTATTAGTAACACATCTCAGGTAAGCCCAAAAAGCATCTTTACCAAAGCCCACTTGTAGACGACACCCAAACGCATCCAAAACTTTATCGAAAAACAATTGCAGTTCGTTTTGCTTTAAAATGGGCCATGACTTGGCCATATGAATCCAAATGCAATGGCTACGACTCAGGAGCTCTGTGTCGTTCTCATCGCCGATTTCTTTTTGTTGAAATAGAGCTACTTCGGGCGAGAGCTGCACAAATGTTTCCGCCAGATTTTCGCGCCAGCTTTTATCAAAAACACTTTCTGGCTCAGACTTGTAATGCTCTTTATGAAAAAGAAGACAAAGAACGCTCCTCTGCTCCACAGGAACTGTCAAAAGTCGATCTATATTAAACTTTGGAGTTTTCACTGCGAGCCAACCCTACAAGGACAATTTTCAAATTTTGGAATTCTTTCCAAAGGGAAATCTTTTTAAGTCGTGATCTTTTCAAATAGCCAGTGGTCATGGACCCGATCTGATTCAATTAGCAAGCAACACAAACGCCGGTGCTTCTCAGACTTAGCATGAATCTTTCTTAAAACCTTTAATGAGTATCCGTTCTGCATGAGCTTTCCAAAATCCAAAATCAATACATCAAAAAGCTCGCTCTCAATCACTTCAAAAAAAGTGGAAAACAGAGTTTCTTCCGAAGGGTTAATAAAAAGAGCTCTCTCCTGCGAAAGACCATTTTGATAAAAACCAATCGGGTACCAACTCTGCTCCTTTTGAAACCACACAGAAGAAAGCTGCGGATAGGCCACTAAGAAGTTTAAAATTTTTTGGGTTCTACCAGTGCCTAATTCGCCAAATAAACCCCAAATCCCCCACTGGGGAATCCCCTTGTCATCTCCCTCGACAGTCCAAGTTTTTCGCTCTGGACGAATTGTCTTTTGCAGTTCTTCTTTTAAAATTAATAAATTTTCTGAAAGCATAAAATTCAACCCTGCAGCGCCACTTCAATTTAATGTGCTAACTAACAAGCAAACGAACGAACAATCTAGCTAGCTAGCTAACTCACGAAAACTGGTTCTCAAAGTGAACTCCAAAGTCCAGCCGGAGTCAGTGCTATGAGTAGGAACGTATCAAGCCAACAAGAACGCCCTGTATTTGGAGGCCCAAAGCTTCTTGCCCTTGAAGCCAAATAGACTTGTAATCTGCATTTGCAGGTCGCAATTCTAATTTTCCATTCTTTTTATAAAATCGCTTGATAGTGGCAGCATTTTCTAACAAAGCGACTACAGTTTGCCCACTCTCCGCCATT
Organism: Bdellovibrionales bacterium CG10_big_fil_rev_8_21_14_0_10_45_34; assembly: GCA_002778785.1. Classification (GTDB taxonomy): domain Bacteria; phylum Bdellovibrionota; class Bdellovibrionia; order Bdellovibrionales; family 1-14-0-10-45-34; genus 1-14-0-10-45-34. The sequence continues at coordinate 61,417 of PEZS01000016.1, forward strand.
TTTGTCTCTTCTAAAACAACAACATCTCCGTTAAAAATGCCATCTTCTTTCATCGAATCACCTTGAACTTTCAAGGCATAAAGGTGACGCCCTCCTCGAGACCAATTTGAAGGTACACTCACCGACTCACCAACTTCGACTGCTTCTATTGGACGGCCCGCCGCAACTCGACCAAGAAGGGGAATCTCTAAAGTCTCGCTTGAACGACGATCTGGCACAGAAGAAGCTGCCGAAGAAAAAACTTTTGGGCGAGTCTTGCCAATGCTTTTTTGCGGGGCCTTGATCTCTAAGGCCCTCTTCGCATTCCAATTTCTTTTTAAAACTCCTTCTCTTTCGAGCCGGACCAAGTAATTCTGCACAGTTCCTAAAGAGCGAAACTCAAAATGATTCGCAATTTCCCTTTGAGAAGGAGTGTATCCCTGCTTTTGTTGAAAGCTTTCGATGAACGAGAGAACTTCCAGCTGTTTAGGAGTTAAATGGGGTGATTTTTTCGCCATAAATCTTGTAAAAGATTAGCGTATATTTTGCGTATGTCAATCACTTAGAAAGAAAAGACTTGTTGATCTCGTCAATGATTGGCTCAAGCAAGGCTCGGTTAGTGCGCGGCACCCAAAGCTTGAGCTCTACCCCGCCATCATAAAGCCGATAGCCCACTCGAACCTCAGCCCCTAAAGTGATCCTCTCCACCCTCTCAGCAATCTCAGACTCGCCCAATCCTTGAATTTTCCAGGTTAAAAGCTCCACGGAGTTTTCAGGAATTCGCTTGAGTAGCTCCGGCACGACAAGCGGATCCCAAATGCTCTTTAGCTCAGCAGTAGGCCCGGGCATTGCCCAAACTCTGATAATGCGGCCCTTGGCAACCTGCTTTTCAACCACAAAACCATGAGCTGTACCGACTTGATTTGGCAAAATGCGGCACCCCACCGGAAAGTGAGCCTGCTTTTTATGAATAGGTTTTCGCTCCCGGCCTCTTGCTGAAAGGCGTTTTGCGATAAACTCCCAAACCTCCGGCGAAAACTCCAGTTCTAAACCGCACCACTTAGAAATTGCCTCACGTGTAAGATCGTCTGTCGTCGGACCAAGCCCTCCGGTCACAAAAATATCGTCAGCCCACTGGCTTACGAACTCTAGAACCGTCATAACCTTCTCTAAATCATCCTCTACAGCTATATGAAGAGGCACCTCAAAACCGATTTCATCAATAGCTTCCGACAAGAATTTTGCGTGCTTGTTTTCAATTTGCCCGGTAGTGACTTCTGTACCTACAGCAACAATGCTGGCGATGTCTTTTCGAAAAAGCGAAGTCAACTGGATACACCCTCGGCGTCTGTATCAACTGCTAAGCGGCGAAACCGAACCGGCAATTCTGAATTAGAAAGTTCCGCTAAGCGCAGTTTTCTCACCGTGTAAACTCTCAACGAGTTCGTTGTTCCTTGCTCAAGTATGGGAAGTCCCATTGTTAGGATCACTCTGTCGCCCGGTTTTACCAGTCGAAACTGAAGCAGCATACCTTCGATCCTTTCCATGGCTTCATCCGAAGAATTATAGGGATCAATTTGAAGTGTTTGAATTCCCCACACAAGCTCTAAGCGATTCAAAGTCGGGAGCAAATGGGTGACTGCCAAAATCTGACACTTTGGTCTAAAAGAAGAGATCAACCGGGCTGTTTTTCCGGTTGTAGTTAAGCAAACAATTGCAGAAGCGTTAAGCTTAAGAGCGGATAAACAGCTTCCCGCTGCAATCGCTTCAGCTATACTAAAAAACTCGTGCTCATAATTGACTCGGTAATAATATTTACCAGTCCTTTCGACCTCACCAATAATCTCGCCCATAGTTTCGACACATTTAATCGGATACTTACCGCTTGCAGACTCAGCAGATAGCATAAGGGCGTCTGAGCCATCCAGAACGGCATTGGCGATGTCGGTAACTTCGGCTCGCGTAGGCCTAGGGTTGTTAACCATACTGTCTAGCATTTGGGTTGCCGTAATTACAGGCTTACCAATCGTATTACTGAGTTCAATGATTTCCTTTTGATAACCAGGAAGCAAACTTTGCCCAACCTCTACCGCCAGATCTCCTCGGGCTACCATAACCGCATCGCTCAGCTGAACGATATCATTTAAATTTTCAAGAGCCTCATACATTTCAATTTTCGCTACAATATTTGCAAATCCGCCCGCTTCATCAATTAAGGTTCTCAGCTGCCGGATATCTTCGCCCTTTCGAACAAAACTCAATGCTATATAGTCCACTCCGTGCTTCAGACCAAAATAGAGGTCTACGAGGTCCTTCTCGGTCAAACATTCCACTTTCAAGTTTGCGCCGGGAATGTTAATCCCTTTTCTGTCTTTAAGTTCCCCGCCGTAGACCACACGGCACTCAACATCACTCTGCTTTACCGACAAAACTTTGAGCTCAAGAAGCCCGTCGTCCAAAAGAATTTTTTGCCCCGGTCGACACGAGGCCGGAAGCTCCTCAAAATCCGTCGGAATTACATTGTTTTCGCCACTGACTTTTCGTGTCGTCAACACGACCGTTGAGCCGCTCTCTAACAACATCTTGCCGCCAACAAGCTTACCCACTCTTATCTTTGGCCCTTGTAAGTCCTGAAGGATGGCCACTGGCGTGGACAACTCTTGTGAGGCAGAGCGAATATACTTAATCGCCTGAAAATGCTCCTCATGGCTTCCGTGGCTAAAGTTAAGTCTAAAGACATTTACTCCTGCCTCGATGAGCTTTTGAATCATCTCTTGAGAATTTGAAGCGGGACCTACTGTAGCGACAATTTTAACTCTGCGATCTGCGATTTTCATGTAAAGAAACTATCTCGTCGACCGTTGATGGTCAAACTCTAGACTTTAGGTTTTCTATTTGTTCTTGCTGGTAGCGAGCTTTCATCGTTTCGATGTCTTTTCTGTGGCGCTCTTCAATATTATCTAACTGCGACTGCTTTTGCTCCTCTGAGCTGCGCAGTTTCTGTTGAAAATCCTTCTCTCGGTTTTGAAGCCGCGTCTGTGAGATTTCTCGCTCTCGTTGCAATGCTTTATGGCTTTCTGCCTTGACTTCTGCTAGCTGCTTCTCAAGTCGGCCAGTAATCTTATTGATTTCGGCCGTGTGTTTAATTTCATTCTCGCGGATCTTCTTTTCTAGTCGAACAATCGCGTCGCGCTTCTCAACATCCATCTGATTGCGAAGATCTTGTAAAGAACTGATATGTTGATCCTTAAGTTGCTCTACAATTTGTTGATGAAACTCCGTCTGCTTTTGATTCTCCCCTTGGTAAGAGTCAACAATTTTATTGATACGGTTCGAAGCTTTGCCCTTCTCGTAGAGACTCTCGGTTTCTAATTCACCTATACGATTTCTGAGTCCGTCTACTTGCTCAGTTTTGATTCGATCAATCCGCTGAATATAGTAATCACGCTGAGACTTCACCTCTCCACGCAGATCTTTGTGTACTTTACTGAGATCCTCACTCACCTGCTTTTTTGATTCCTGCAAGGCTTGTGCTCGCTCGTTTTCCATTAGCTCAATACGATTTTGAGTGGCCTCCAAGACTCCTTTTTTCTCGCGACGAGCTTGATTGATAAGATTGGCTTGCCGAATATTGGCTTCGTTTTTCTCTCGCTGGATCTCTCTTTCCAGATAGTCAATTTGCCGGGACAGCCTACCGTCTTCCCCGGTCAAGGCATTTTGAGCTCGGTCGAATTCTTCCCGTTGTTCTTTGAGCGAAGCAACGTATTGCTTTCGTTGGTCTTGAAGATCAAGTTGTTGCCCCTCCCTAGTTCGGTCGAGCACTCCTATATTATTCTTTCGCTCCGTTAAAAGTTGTTGAGAGAAGTCTTTATCACGTTCTTGCGCATCTTGAATTCGGCCAACCTTAAGGTTTTTAATCTCGCGGTTTTTTACGCCTCGTGTTTCTGTAAGGTCGTTGCTCAATCTTTCGATTTCTTCGTCACGGCTAGACTCGGCAACTTTGATTTTCTTTCCTAGAGCTTCTCGTAAAACTTCCTCTCGTCTATCCAAAGCTTCTGCTTGAGCTGCCCTGCTTTTTTCGCCCAATTCAGAAATGGCTCCATCTTTTTCTAGCGCTTGTTGCCGATAGAGCTTCTCCATATTCTCTGACTTACGATAGAAATCTTTTCTCTGCCGCTCAATGATAGAGTCTTTGGTATCTCGTAGCGCCCCTACTTTATTTTCAAATTCTTCCGCGCGGCCTTTAAGACTCTCTCGATGCAATTGTCTCAGTTCATCAATTTGTTTTTGGTATTTTTGATCTCTTTCGGTGAGGGCTTCTCGCGCTCGATTCCGCTGCTCATCAAGCGTTTCACTTTGCATCTCTTGCAATTCTTGAAGCTGTTCGGCATGGGCTTTTTGGAGCCGCTTGATTTGGTTGGCTTGATTCTTGGCATCCTGCTTTTTCAATTCACTATACTCACTCTTGATGCGCGCAGTCTCTTCAGCCTGTCGATTTCGTTCGACACCTGATACAGCCATCCTTGGCCCCCTTTTCTTAAATTGTATCAACTCTCCAAGCAAGATCCTAATTGGTAAGCAAAGCTCGACTTCAAGCCCTCCTTAAGTCTTATAAAAAACCGGTAAAATTTTCCTCTAAGAATTGTTTAGAGGAATGCTAGATCTGACAGACGTATAGTTGTTTGGGCCTAAGTGTCTTAGCGGGGGGGCACTTCGAAAGTTCTCTCCCAATAAAGTTTCTTGAGTTGGGACCTCTCTCGTTCTTCTTCAAGTGCCTGATGCCGTCGGCGAATCCTCGCCGCCTCCGCTTCTTCCACTAAACGAGAAGCGACAGTTCGATTTATCTCCGCCGATTCTTCAACAACAGACTCCCACGTCGGAACCAGCTCAGCTAGCTCCTTTTGAATTTTGCTTTCATCTTGGTAACGAAGCGATGCAAACTGTCTAGAGGCATCCTTTATGTCGAAGGATTGCGGAACAGAAACAAGAGCTTTTCCTTCTTTTCCTACAGGATAAACTGTCAGATGAAACCCTTGCTTTAGCTGGATCGGCGAGGCCCCCAGGGGCTTCACCACAACGTCTGAGCGAAATGCGTAGACAACAGTCTCCTTGCTATCCATGCGAGCCGCATACCAAAGACCGCTCGAACTTTCTATTTCTGCATAGGGGACACCCACGGTAAAGATCGTCTTGTTGTCGATCAAAATTTGACCTGCTACGAGATCAATTCGCTGCATGTTGAGTCTTATAATTTTCGTTTTTTTGCCAAAACTAATTTGAGCGTCATCAAAGTTTAATTTCGATCCCAGATCATCCAACGTGGCTAAACCGCAAACATCGAGCTTCTCAAGGCATCCTTCTGGCTCAGATATCGGCTCTTCCATAAGTTTCACAGCGTCTTGGCTCTCTTCGCTAGATGCCGGCACGATACTAATATCGAGGGCTGTTCCAATCAAAAGCCCAATTATCACCATCAGAACCTTCGATGGCCTGTAGCGTATGGGGCTCATGGGTGGAGTCCTCGAAGGAACTCTCGCGCCTGCTGCCTAAGGGTGCCCTGATTAAAGCTGGCTTCTACAGTTTGAAAAACCTGTTCGGCATCGTCGAACTTTTCTAGCTCAATAAAGATTTGCCCAACTCGCAGCATGGCATAGCCGGTCATCTCACTGTCTGGAAAGAGTTGAACTAACTCTTGAGCCACCTGGATGGCGTCAAAATAGTCTCTTAGTTTGTAGTTGGTTTCTACGAGTAAGAATTTAGCCTCTGGAATTAACTCTGAAAGGGGAAACTCTCGGCAAAATTGGACTAAAAAGTATTTAGCCGACTCCCATTTTTGATTTTGATAATCTCGCTTTGCTTTAGAAATGAGAGATTCACCGCTAACTAGCTTTAAGCTGCTGTCGATTTCTTTCGTCACAACGCTGGCAACTCTTCTTTCAACGTAGTCTTTTGACTTAAGTTTGTTAGACATCAAAGTCGCCACGTATTGTTGAAACCGCTCCTGCTCGTACTGCGCCATGCTTGCGCGCAAACGCTGCCTCTCGATTTCCATGCGCTGAGACTGCACCTCTTCCTTCAGGTCTTCGGTATTCTCAAAATGGTGACTCAGGCCCAAATAGCCCCACAGCCAAAAGGCAAAAAGCATGAGCATAAAATAGGAGAACAAACCACGAGTCATCTAATGGCTTATCGGATGTTTGAGCGCCTTGATAAGTTGATTACCCCGAGACAGTAGCCAATTGGCCCACGACCCGCAGAAAGTTCAGTCTAGATTACATGTGATCGGGTCTTGGTACTCCAAGAACTCGTAGCCCTTGGTCGAGAACCCGTTCAGCACAGTGAACAAGCACCACGCGAGACTTCGTTTGCTCAAGATCATCAGTAAGTATTTTGCAGTTGTGATAGAACTGATTCAATTTTCTACAAACTTCCAATAGGTATTGAGCCACGAGGTTAGGCTTAAACTGTCTATAGGCTGCAGAAAATACATCCGGCAAATAAAGAAGCTCTCTAAGCAGGGCATACTCTGAAGCGTGAGAAAGTTCAGTAGGAGCGCTCTCTGGCAAGGCCTGAGCAAACTTCCTCATAACACTTTTGCAGCGTACGAGCGAGTATTGCACGTAGGGCCCAGAGTCTCCCTCAAAATCCAAAGCCCTCTGCCAATCAAAGTCGACGTTCTTCACTCGATCATTCATCAAATCATTAAATACTATGGCGCCCACTCCCACCTGGGTTGCAACTGCCTCTTTATTTTCAAGATCTGGATTCTTCTGCTGAATGACCGAACGAACTTCTGCGATCGCTTTGTCAAAAACATCCCGCATAAAAATCACATTGCCTTTTCGAGTCGACATCTTGCCGATGTCTTTAAACCTATAAAGGCCAAAAGCCACATGATGGAGATTCTCTGCCCAATCATATCCCATTTTCTTTAACACGCCAAAAACTTGCTGAAAGTGAAGACTCTGCTCCATGCCAACGACATACACCATGATGTCCCCGCGCATAACTTCTTTGCGGTAGATCGCACTCGCCAAGTCGCGAGTAGCATAAAGTGACGATCCATCTGATTTGATAACGATACATGGAGGATTCAAGTCGTCCAAAAAAACAACTTGGGCTCCTTCACTTTCTTCGAGAACACCTTTATTTTTTAACCTCTCTACTGTCTCTGAAAGCTTGTCGTTGTAGAAGGCCTCGCCTTGTACGACATCAAACCTGACTCCAAGCAAGTCATAGAGCCCTTGGTACTCCTTTAACGAAATATCCAGGAATAACCTCCAAATACCGCGCACATGACTATCTCCCGACTCTAATCGCCGAAAATACTCTGATCCAAACTCTCCTAGCTGAGGATTTACTTCTTCTTCTGCGTGAAACCTAACATACATTTTGAATAGGGCATCAAACGGAGCTTCTTCAAAGTTATACTCTGATTTCCAGTTGTCATACGCCCAAGCAAGTTTTCCAAACTGAATACCCCAGTCACCTAAATGATTGATTCCCACTACATCAAATCCCTGAGTTTCTGAAACATTGCGTATTGCTTGGCCAATGACAGTCGCACGCAAATGTCCGATGCTCATTGGTTTAGCGACGTTAGGAGAGGAATACTCTACAAGAAGCTTTTTGCCCTTACCAATGTCAGAGTAACCCAGCCTTTCCTTTTCTTCCCTTACGCTTTTAAAAATTTGTTCGATGACATAGGCGGGTTCAAAAAGAAAATTAATAAATCCAGAAACAGGAGTGATGTTTTGAACCCCAAAAGGCATGTTTTCGCTCAGTTTGCTAGCCCATTCAGCAGCTAGTACCGTCGGTGACTTTGCAAGGGGTTTCGCAAACCGAAAGATGGGAAGCGCCAGTTCGCCATGCTCTAAACTTTTCGGACGCTCTAGCAAGTCAAGCACTAACTCATGCGATAAATTCAATTTTTGAGAGACCTCTTGCGCAAGCTTATTTCGCATCTTAACTATCATGGCAAGCCGCAACCTTTCTTTGAATCTATCTTAAGACCTCGTGATCGCTAGTGAGTTCGTCTCTCACTCCCGCAAAGTATCTTTTTAAAAGCTCTAATACTTACTTTGAGACAGACAAGGTTAACACAACCTATTGACCGTGAAAAGCTCCTCTATTACTGTGCGTTCTTTCGATCCGACTCTTAACCATAACAGAACAGGGGTGTATGTGAATAAGTTCGAACTAGTTGAAAAGGTTGCTACTGAAACCAACGAAACCAAGACGGCAGTAGAAGACATTTTGGATGCAGCTATTCGCACCATTCAATCGGCGATTGCCGAAGGTCTTGATGTCAAAATCGTTGGATTTGGAACCTTTACAACTATAGAACGAAAAGCCCGAAAGGGCAGAAATCCCCAGACGGGAGCGCCAGTGAATATCCCTGCTGCACGAGTTCCTAAATTTCGCCCAGGTAAAGAGTTCCGCGAACTCTTCAAGTGAAGTCTCTTCAGGAAGGTTTTATTATCTTTGAGATCGAAGCCTTTGCCGCCCCTTGTGGCTGGGCTGAAGCGCACTTTTTAAATTTATAGTCCTAGAAGGACCAAAATTCGCTTCAATTTGGACCAAAAGGAACTTTGCCATCCGGTCGAAACTAAGAGACTATCACCGCGATAAATACTTCTTGAAGCTGGGTACTTCGTTAAACTCAGTGGCAACGGAAGTCTGCACGCTGATTGAGGAGCGCAGGACTGACTGCTTACTCTTTGTTCAGCTTTCCTAAAGTTGACTTGATCGAAATCGAAATCTTCAGCGGAGCTCGCCCTATTTTCTAGAATTTCGGCATTAAACGACGAGGCGATTTCTAGTCCCAGCTGAGAATTTTTTTTGGCTTGAGCCGAATGCTTGCGTTCATACCCCAGAACGGACTCTTCACCGAAATCATCAAAAGAGCTGCGGGATGATTGAGAACTAGTATTTTGGGTATCCAGGTCTGTCACTCTTCCCTTACCTCTTTCAACAACTCAAAGTAAACTGACTTAAACCGAACATCAAAAATATCTTGACCCATATAGTTGTGAATTTCTGATATTGTCAGCTTGCCCAGCCGAAAGGCTAGATAGATTTTCTCTCCAAAAATAGAACCCAATATGCGAGAAGCCTCGAGAAAGCTACTTTTCGCTTTAGCGGTTAGTCGTGGTGCCTTTTTAATAGCGCCTCTCAAATACAGCACTTCATATACTGCTTGGGTGAGTACAATCTGTATCGAGTCCTTACCAGAGTCTATGAGGGCAGGGGCCTCTTGCCGGAGCCGTTGTAGTTCGCTGGGCTGCCTTGCTGGATTAACGAGTTTGCTCGTAAAAAAGCCCCAAGCCTCGATCCATATTGCTCCGATCATTTCTTTTGGAAAGTCCCAAGGCTGGCGGTCGCGGTCAGAAATTTTTATCTGTAGATATTGTCCTGCCATTTGAGCTGCGTGGTTGATTGTGGGTCTGCCTAAGAATACCGTCTTAGAAATAGGTAGAACGAATCCCCGAGATTCCTCAACAAGTGTCATAGCTCCCCTCACTTGTCTCTTGGGTAATTCAGTAGCTATTGCTTCCCATAGCTCATTCCGATCAGCGGATCGCAGATGAAAATCTTCTGTTCGAAGGTCTAAACTCAGCTGCTCCTTCACCAACTTTAACACATGCAAAAAAGAGTCCGAAATGTCAGATGCGTCACTTTCGTCAAAGGGCAAACCTTCATCAGCGCCTTTTTCTAAATGCAAAAGAAAGCTTTGCCACCGAATCCAAGGAGGCGTCGCCATTATACATGAACGATCCTTAGAAAGACGAACAACAGGCAGATTCATTTCAATACCTTGCCGCACGAGCTGAAAATATATCTTTTCTGAGTCTTGAAAGACGACGTGCATTCTGTCTTTTGGCCTAAGAGCCTTCAGTCTCAAAGGAAGGTGACTTTTCGCCAAATGAAGCTCTCCATAAAGCACAAAAATCAATGCTGTTGGGTCGATCTCCCGCAGTCTGGCAATCTGCTCAGCCGCAAATTCGTCCCTAGCGGCAAGACTGGAGTCTGATCGCCTCTGCGAGAATCTATTAATACCAGTTATCGAAATATGATTTGCCTTAGCAAATTCAAAAAGACTCCGGTATTGATGCCAGTCGAATCCCCATCTTTTTTTCCAGCTTATCCTCTCGAGAAAAACTTTCTCAGAGGCATCTCCGGCGAGGTAGTCGTTCAAAGCCTCTTGATTTCTAGCTTCAACGCATTCAAATGCTAGGTGAATTTTTCTTTTTTTAGCTAGCGCTTCTATTAGTCTCAGGTTCGTTTTCTGTGAATGGTAAAACGCATGGAAATCGGCTCCCATGACTACATCGGCTACAGAGCAAACATCGAAAAGTTCACTTCGTTCAATGACACTGAACTTACCATCGAACTCTTTTTTGTAAGCCAGCGAATAGGCAGCAACTTCGGTGGCGTCCGGGCCCAATTGAAGCTTGACGAGTCGTTTTACTTCTCGAAGCAATTTTCTTTGATGACCGACCCAGCGACTATGTGACACTCGTATGCAAACCTTTTAAGCTAATGATTGTTTGACTTGGAGCGAAACTCAATTCAATTTTAATCGAAGGCTGGTGCCCCATGGTTTGGAACAAAAAAATCACATTCGCTTACGGTGCTTTGCTGGGCGGCTTGCTCACGCAAACCTACCTAACATATCATTTCTTCGCGATCCGCTTTGGTCGTTTGGCAGAAAAGTCAGTTTGTAATATTAACGCCACGTTCAACTGCGACGCTGTGGCAGCTAGCGAGTACTCCGAGCTCTTCGGCGCTCCCATCAGTTTATGGTCGGTCTGGATACATGTTGCCCTTCTCGTCCTAATGATGGCTGCCCAGTTTGATGAAAATGAGGTAACGGCCAGGCGCAAAGCTAGGCTTTCTGTTTACGGCGCGGGTTTCATCGCAATATTGTCGGTCATTATGGGCTCCATTTCTTTTTTTAAGCTGGGCGCCTTGTGTATTTTTTGTTTAATGGCCTATGGATTTTCTTTCTTACTTTTTGGGTTCGTTTTTGCAGCCATAGATTTCAAGAGAACAGGCTCTGAAATCCTAACAGACCTTAAAAGCCTCCTTTTATTTCGAAAAAGTGCGGCCGGACTAGAAGCGTCTTTGCTCGTCGCTATACCCATCGTCACTTTCATCACAGCAGACATGGTTCAAAAGAGTGTCGCAAAAGGTTTGCCAGTAATCACAAGCCAGTCATTGCAGGAGTGGAGATCCAATGAAGAGATGCAGTTTTCTCAACGTGGACTAGTCAAAGGCGACACCAAAGATCCAAAAATGACAATTGTGGAGTTCGCTGACTTTCAATGTATTCATTGCAAAATGGCTGGGCCTACACTCGATGCCTTTGTCAACAGTCGACCCCATGTCCTTTTGATCTTTAAAGGCTTCCCGCTTGATCCTCAGTGCAATCCGAATATGGAAGGTGGCCAAAGTGGTGGAACTAGCAGATCATGCACTCTAGCCAGAATGGTTTGGTGTGCTGATAAACAGGGTCGAGGCTGGCAAGCGCACGATTGGGTTTTTGACAACTTTGGTGCGCCAGAGTCGAGCGATGCAGTCATAATGGCAAAAGAACTAGCTCTCAACGAAAAGCAACTCCTCGAGTGTTTACAATCAGATGATAGCCTTGAGGGCATTATTGAAATTGCTCGCGAAGGTAAGATGGTTCGAGGCACACCGACGATTCTTGTAAATGGAAAAGTTTTACCCTCAGGGCAGTCTATGACTACGCTGAATGCTCTCTATAAAGAAATCGTGAAGTAGATTATTTAGATATCAAGAACGTTAAGTAGAAAACTGGCGCCTTTTTGAATGGTCACTTTCACAAAACCAGACACTTGTGAAAGTGCTTCGTGTGACGCCAAGACAGCAAAAGCTACAAAAACACATATGACAAATGTCCTTAGAACCCACGCCGAGGCTCTTAGATCGCGAACCTTAAGATCATTCTCGACCTGCTCTATCCTACCAAGATAAGACTTAAGTGATTCAAAGAGCCCCAATAGCTTTTCTTGAATCCGCTGCTTTTGAGCTAGCGGCAATGACGGCTTCTCTTTGCTACGTCCAAGCTGCTCGATCTGACTAATAATAAACTCGGATTGCTCGTACATTTGAGTTGTCCGAGCTATATATCCGGGGACACTTATCTTGTAACTTCGGTAAACCTTCAGTTCTCGGCGCGCTACATCGTATTTTGAATTAGCAACAAAGGAGAGAATGGAGTTCTTTAAAGAATCCACACGGCCCGTAATTCGCGAAGTTAAATCTAGCTCTTCGGTATTATCAGACTCGGAAGACGAATCTAGCGAAGAACTAGCCTCCAGATCGCCACTGAGCTCGTCTTCGATCAATTTTAGTGCATTGCTCATACTTTATCTCTCGACTTTCGTATCGGCTTTTCATTGCTGTGAATTGAGTGATTTGGTTACACAGAGTTAAATGAATAGGAGGAACAACTTGTAATGTCATCTAAACTAGACCTAGGCCGTGCTCAAGGGCTGCAAATCGTCGCGACTCCCATCGGAAATTTCGGTGATATCTCTTTACGAGCCGTTGAAGCCCTCAAAACGGCCGACGTCATTTACTGTGAAGACACACGCGTTAGCTTAAGGTTGCTAACTCATTTTGGGATTACTGATAAAAAGTTGAAATCAGCCAATGAACACACCGAGGGCGGACTCGTCCAAGATGTATTAAACCATTTAAAAAACAACGCGACAGTTGTGCTCATTTCTGACGCTGGAACGCCCAATATAAATGACCCGGGCTATCATTTAGTGAAAGCATGCTTAACGAATAATATTAACGTCACTCCCATACCGGGGCCGTCTTCCCTCACCGCCGCATTGTCGGCATCACCTATTGGCGGCGGGCACTTTGTATACCTGGGCTATCTGCCGCGTAAGCAAGGCGAACTCTCGGCTCTCTTACGATCACTGCCTGAAGCTCTCGAAAAAGCGGTGTTCCTGGAATCGCCCAAAAGACTTCTTTCTAGTTTAAAACTTATTAAGGAAGTTTTTGGGAATAAGTCGGAAGTGTGCCTCTATCACGAGCTCACGAAAATCCATGAAAGCATTCACTTCGGCAAGATCGATGCGATTTTAGATGAGTTTAACAACAAGGAGATTCTCGGAGAATGGATAGGCATCCTGTCGCTCAGAGGGCGTAGCCAAACTTCACTAAACATCGATTCCGCCTGGCAAGGAGCACTGCAAAATGCAATAGATCTAAAGATCGCACCGTCCAACATTGTGGAGATTTTTAAACCTCTGTGGCCAAGATCAAAAAAAGAGCTCTATAATCTAATTCTCGAAAAGAAGGAAGTTTCGATTGAAAAGTAAGTTACTCACTGTTTTTAAATTTGTTTTTAGTTTCTCCGCAGTTCGGCTTGGTCTCATTATTACAGGCTTTCTCTTTTATTTCTCCACCGTTTTCTATCGTCCGGAGGGATTACGATCTGAAGGAGAAGGCACTGCAATTGATATACTTCATCTTATTCATCAGAAATCTGTAGATATCCGGATGGTTCATCGAGGCTACGTTGCCCCCGACGACCGGATAGTGCTTCTCACAGTTGATGAAAATTCTCTGCAGTGGTTAGGGCGGTGGCCTTGGTCGCGAGACATAATGGCGAACGTCGTTGAGAAGGTCATGGAGTTTAATATCAAAGCCATTGGTTTTGATATTGTTTTTCCAGAATCAGAAAAGACTGATCTCTACCAATCGCTTGAGAAAATAAAGAGTTTACCTGGTATATCGCCGCAAGTAGAAAACACGATCTTAAGTGAGCTTAAGCGCGCGGATAAAGATCGTATACTAGGCGAGACTATTGCAAAACATTCCGAAAGGATAGTAACCGGCGGGTACTTCGATACTGACGTGCATGTTTACTATCCGTACCAAAGCGTTTGCTTTGACTATCTCAGAAAGCAATCTCACGAATACAAGTTCCTCGAGGGTGACCAAGCTCTTTCTCTCGTACTAGATTCCTTGGCAAACGAGCCTCCGGAGTTCGTCCACCAATTCTTAAGTTATCAGTTTAAGAGAATCGACTTTAAAATCAGACGCGACCTTAAGGGGCTTCCTGACAATGTGCTTTCGGATCGAGTATTCGATGCCCAACAACTCTACTGCACGCAGTTTTTAGCCGGAACAGATGACACTCTCGATGAATTCAAAAACATTTGGCCGAATGTTCAAAAGGCTTATCCTGACTTTTCTGAAACTCCGTTTGAAGACTTCGTTTCAAGCTTCCAAACCCTTTTTGATATTCCTAATCAAACGCTAGCGGCTGAGAGATGGTGGCTCAATGTTCCGGACATTTCTGAGGGTGCAGCCTATTTCGCCTCGTTTAACGCCTACCCCGACAAAGACGGTGTGGTGCGAAGAGCTTATCTGGTAACTCGGTATTCAGATCAATTCATTCCCAGTTTGGCTCTGAAACTACACATGCTCACACAAGAAAAAGGTCTTCTTGTAAATATTGACCAGGATCCTATAAGGGGCAGAGGAAAGTCGATCAAAGGTTTAGATCTTACAAACTCTGAGACAGGAGAGGTTGAATTATCTCTGCCCGCTGACCGAAGCGGGCGAGTGCTTATCAACTACCATGGCCCGAAGTACACGTATCCGCATTTGTCAGCGGGAGAGCTCTTTTCGCGCGACGGAAAGGCCAAAGTTGCTCAGTGGGATGGCCATGAAACTAGAGAGACAAAGATCGATCTAAAAGAATATTTGCAAGATAAAATTCTCTTGTTCGGTGCCACTGCAGTAGGAATCTTTGATTTAAGGGTTACTCCCTTCTCGGAAGACTTTCCGGGGCTAGAAACGCATGCCAATGCCCTTGATAATATATTGAACAGTGACTTCTTAGTGCATCACTCGCTGGAACCGCTTTACATGCCATTTACATTGTTGGCGCTCGGTGTTTTTCTTTCGCTAGCACTCGCTCGGTTGGGAGCCATTTGGGGTTTTTTTACCGCCATATTTACAGCTCTCGTGATCTACCTGGTCGATAGATTTTACTTTTTTGCAAGCGGCTACATTATAGCGGTGGCACTACCTTTGTTGCTCACCCTGATTATGTATATGGCAATGACGGCCTACAAATATCTCACTGAAGAAAGAAAGAAAAAGGAACTTAAAGGAACCTTTGCAAAGTATGTTTCGCCGGCCATTGTTGATGAGATATTAAAATCGCCTGAGAACCTACAGCTCGGCGGACGGAAAATATTTATGTCGGTGCTTTTTTCAGACGTAAGAGGTTTCACAACTATCTCTGAGAAGCTCGACCCCCAGCAACTCACTCACATACTTAATACCTACCTAACTCCAATGACTCGCTTGGTTTTCAAGAACAAAGGAACGCTAGACAAGTACATGGGTGACGCCATTATGGCTTTCTTTGGTGCCCCGATTACCTACGACAACCATGCTGAGATGGCTTGCCGGTGTGCGCTAGATATGATGTCTGAACTCAAAAAAATTCAAACCGATTTTGAAACGAAGGGTCTACCGCTGATAGATATTGGTATTGGCATAAATAGCGGAGAGATGAATGCCGGCAATATGGGATCAGACATTGTTCGCTCCTATACCGTCATGGGAGACTCCGTAAATTTGGGCTCGCGCCTTGAGGGCATCAACAAGCAATATGGCACGCACATCATTATTAGCGAATTCACTCTTAAGGAGATTGGTGACAAGTTTGTTACTCGCGAAATCGACTCGGTGAGAGTTAAAGGAAAGCTCCTCCCAGTGAGAATTCACGAATTAATGAACACCAAAGAAGCTGCCACCGATGATCAGAGAAAACTCTCTGAAAATTTTGATGCAGCTTTACAGCTTTATTACAAAGCAGAGTTTGATGCGGCCATGAGCGCCTTTACAAAGTGCCTCGATATTAATCCAGATGATGACAGCTCTAAGCTCTATATAAACCGGTGTAGCGAATTTTTAGAAGTTCCCCCTCCCAAAGACTGGGATGGAGTGTTCGAAATGAAGTCAAAGTAAGTAATATTTTTAGCTCAGTGGCCCAAACGGCCGATTCCATCTGAAGGAGCTACGTTAAAATGAGAGTTAAAGTTATTGGCTCGCATGGTGGAACAGCACCGGGCTATCGAACTTCTTGTTACCTGGTCAATAATCGATTCTACATCGATGCGGGATCTGTTGCCTCGGCGCTCAGTCCAAAACAACAAATGGCCGTAACAGACATTCTGATCACTCATCCGCACATAGACCATATCAAGGATCTTTGCTTTCTCATTGAGAACTCATTTCATCCCGATCGCCAAGAGCTTCGTATCCACTCGACGGCTGAGATAATCAATGATATCCACACGCACCTTTTTAACAACGTGCTATGGCCCGATTTCACCAAAATACCCATTGATTCCAAGTCCGGTAGATTTCTCATGAAATTTTGTCCTATTGAAGGCTCAGTGAGTATTGATGGAGTAAAGATCGAGCCTATTAAGGTCAATCATCCAGGAAACGCCGTCGGGTACCTTTTAGATGCTGGTAACGAGCAGATAGTATTTTCGGGCGATACGGGCCCAACGGAAAAGTTATGGCAAAAAGCCAGCGATTGCGCCAACCTTCGCGCAATCTTCACAGAGATTAGCTTTCCAAGCAATATGGAAGCCCTGGCCAAGGCAGCCGGGCACTTTACCACTCGGCAACTTCTCGATGAGCTCGCTAAGGTCAGGCAAAAAGACATCCCTGTATACATTGCTCACTTCAAACCTCAGTTCCTAGAAGAGCTGATGAATGAATTCCACCGCATGGCACCAGAGAGAGTGATTCTCATGCACCAAGAAGACGAGTATATCTTTGAATAAGATATACTTTAATGCAGCGTGTACTCAGAACCCTCTTTTTGATTTGGGGATTACTCCTCATATCTGTCAACTCACTTGCTCTGAAAGTTGAAAATTCAGAGGGTGATCCTGTATTGCTTGATGCCGATCAAGCCAACATAGAATATGACGACGACGGCAATCAGGTCATACTGCTGAGAGGTAACGTACAGGTCATTCATCAACAGCAACACATGACGGCGTCTGAAGCGACGATCCATACCAAGACTCGAATGATCGACGCTGTGGGTAATGTGATGCTTGTCACCCCTAAAGCCACTTTATCTGCCAAAAGAGTTTTGCTCAGCTACGAAACCAACACAGGAGAGGCCTACGACGGATTTATTCAGTCTGGGCAAGTTACCTTTGCAGGAACTCTCATACGAAAGACTGGCGACAACACTTACGAAGCCGAAGACAGCGATTACACCTCTTGCACAACCTGCCCTCCCGGTTGGAGTTTTACTGGCACTTCCATGAATGCCGAACTAGAGGGGTATGCGCACATTCGAAACCCCATTATGTGGGCAGGTAAAGTGCCTATTTTTTGGCTTCCCTACATTATTCTTCCAATGAATAGCAACCGTAGAACCGGGCTACTCTTTCCGGTACCTGAATTCACAGGAGCAAGCGGTTTCGCGATTTCTGAAAGTCTATTTATTGTGCTCGGGCGCAGTCACGATGCGACAGTGTCGGTGAAGCACTATTTCGGAGGCGCAACCGGAATAGGGACGGGTCGGCGTGGGACGAAGTTTTTAGGGCAATATCGCTATGCTCTTGCACCCCGCTCAAGGGGACAAATAGACACAGCCTACCTAGACGATCGCATTCTACTCAAAGACAGAAAAACCAAACGATGGTTCACAAGGTACGACCACAGTTACGTATTTCCGGATGGCACCGAAAATCGAGCCAGCCTTAATCTCGTCAGCGACGTACAGTATCCCAGAGATTTCGTTGCAGAAATTGAAACGCTTGGGGGGCAGGTCTTAGGCAATCCCGCTTTAGAAAATCGATTTTCCGTATTTAAAAATACAGAGTCCTCACATTATTCCGTAGATGCGGCACACCACTATAATTTGCTCACGACAGGACCGTTCTCTGACAATCGCGATGCTGTTCACAGAATGCCAGAATTTAGATACAACCTTGCGCCTCAAAGATCTGCTTCAGGGTTTTTGACCCAATTCGACATTCTTTACAACAATTTCTCAAGAGATAGTTCCAGCTACGATGACAGAAGTTACACCGATGCCACTGCCGGCAATAGCTGCGCAGCCTTGGGCGGAGTACCAGTGCCTGATGGCCAAGTCTGCGTAGATCAGTTCGGTAATCCACTTCGTGACGGTCGCTTCGATCCAACCCGCGACCTCATTCGCACGGGTCAAAGAATAATTATATCACCGAGCGTGTCTTACCCGGTTAAAGTGGGGCAAATTGAAGTTCTCCCCTCGGTTTCTTACACAGAATCACAGTACAGATTAGGAACAGGGGAAGGCCCTCGCGAAGGATTCCAAGAAAGCACCGAGCGGCGCTACTTTAGAACGCAAATGTCCGCAAGAACCAGAGCTAGCCGGTTCTTTGGTTTAGAGAACGCAGATGCTGATGCCGATAAATACCGTCACGAAATTCAACCTGAGGTGCGCTACACCACAATACCTTGGAGCTCACGAGCCGACCATCCTTTCTTTGGTGATCGCGATGTGGAGCCCTCCTTTAGGGCGGATAGTCCTCTAACGTCACGCGATGTCATCCAGTTTGATTACAACGACCGACTTATAGACAAGAACCTCGTTACATTTTCTTTTACAAATCGACTGGTGCGAAAACGCCAATACGGTGACGGCAATAGGTACAAACAGATCGCTTTAGTGAGACTTGCGCAGTCCTATGACATTAACGAAGCTGGAAGATCCACTTACAACTCTGAAGATGAAAGACAGCCTTGGACGGATCTCTCTGCTCTTGTAGATCTCAGATTTGACAATCTCGAACTCAACTCGATTATGAGATACTATCCGTATCAACGAACGACTTCAAATTCTTCGCGAGCAAGGATTATGAACGCAAATGGCGACTTCTTTCAGACAAGTTACACTCATGCGTTCTCGATTGCTCGTTTGCCGAAAACCCAAGTCGTATCTCGTAGTGAAGATTTGAATTTTGACGTGTTTAAACGCTTTAAATATTTTGGAATGGGATTCGGGAATCAGTATTCTTTGAGTCAAGCAAGGAGCTTGGCCTATACGGCCCGTCTTGAACTCACACCGCCCGGTAACTGCTGGGGATTTGATTTTCAGTACACTAAGCCGATCAATGCGGAATTCTCATTTGTTTTCAACTTCTACTTTATGTTCGATGGTAAAACCCGCACTGGCGTCGGCAATAGCGGTATACCGCAAAGCTAGGGCACCTAAAACACCGTAAGTAATCTAACTAAAAAGTAGTGAATGAAACGAGCAAACTGCCGCCGTCAATATTTCCTTTAGACTCTAGGGGCATTGCTGTCACAAACCAGCGGTTAACGCGCGCATGCTCGCGAGAACTCCCGAAGGCTTCTCTGGTGGTTTCGAAAGAGTGTTCAGCAAGGTGTTTTTGACTCTCAAATCCACTTAGGCCTCTTGGGCTTTGGCGCATCGCTTGCCCTTTTGGGCTGAGGCGAATCGCTTGCACTGGCTCTTCATCAGAAACAAAGTAGGCGACGTAAACGCCTAAAAGAATTCCTGCATAAAGGCCGAGCGAAGCTCCCCGAGCAATGTTCTGAAGGTTCTCTCCGGGTTGATCCACCATTACCAATGAGGCGGCCCCCAATACTGTCCCTATGGCAATGCCATACATGGAACTTGTCAGGACAATCTTCATCTCCCCTTCAGCTTGACCATTGGTTGGGGAGAAGGTCATCGCCGCGGCGACTGCCAAAATACAAAAAAAAGAAATCTTCGTTCGATAAAGAAAAGACTTTAAGATTTTCGATTTAAAATAGTTCATGATCGTATCATGTCATCTCAAGAGCCATAATGTCAGTGCGTTCATGATCAATTAGAAGCTATGCGTAATAGACAGATAAATCCTGCGGCTACAAAAAATCTGACAGATCTAAAAATTGGATCCCGCCTTGCCTGACCATAGCCACAAAGAATGCGACCTCGCCCTCAAATCGTGACTGCCAATCTCTCCATTGCCTTGCTTGACTCAGTATTTGATTTTGGGTGAGCCTGAAGCCATCGAACGACTCATGAGTGCTGCTCTTTACTTCGACCGCGATGTAGAACCTTCTATCTTTTGAACGAAACAAAAGGTCTACTTCAGCAAATCTGCCTTTTAGCCTATGACGAACAAGCACCAATCCCACTTTTTTTAAAGCTTGGGCAACTAGTGCCTCACAGAATAGCCCCCTCTGATGGGCACTGCTGAGTAGACGAATTTTCTCCGCCGACAAACTCTCGGACCCCCGAAAAACTGACTCGATGAATCGGGCATGGTCCGAATTGGGATATAAGATCCTTGTGTTCGGCAGTTGAATAACCTTTGTGTTTTTCGAATCGATACTGGGGATATTGGATACCAAGAGCGTACATTGCTCTGTCCCTTTCGACCTTCGCGACGATTGAGGCTGCTGCAATTGGTTTTGCTCTTTGATCGCCTTTAACGAGGGGAATTTGATAAAACTCATTGGTCAACCCTGCCACTTTTAAATGACCATCAACCAAGAGCGTGCCGTTTTTGACACCAAGCTGAGTGAGCGCTCTCTTCATTGCAAGAAAACTGGCTTGCAAGATGTTGATTTCATCAATCTCTGAGCTCTCAGCAAATCCGACGCCAACTAGAAACGTTGACTTAATGTATTCATAAACTTCCTCTCGGCGAGTCCCGGATAAAGTCTTTGAATCTCGAATCCATGGTTCAAATACAGGATCGATTTCTTTATCAATAATCACAGCGCCAGCGTAAACACGCCCTGCAAGACAGCCACGACCCGCCTCATCTACGCCGATAACTGGTTTTTTCACGAGTGACTTCCAATCGAATTCTTCATAGACGCGAGATGTCCGTGTCAAAGCTGCCCCCTCTTAGTCGAAACGTTTAACCTCTAGGAGAGTCATCGTATCGTCCACCAAAAATGTACTGCATCACCGTCAACAATGAGATGACCCTTTACTGAGTTCACGAAACAATTTAGTTTCTACGAATCAACTTGAGAAGTCGGATGTTGCATCTTTTGATTTAGAATCGCGAAACGATACAACAGTTCGATATCCGTTAAAGAAGTCGGGTGCTACATGTCTTTTAAACCTTTTGTCGCTGCCAAAGCTGCTGTTGCAGAACTAACGCCAGTCTCTTTGATCTCGGGTGTTCTACTCGGAATCTTGTTTGGCGCAAGCTCTCTCTATCTTGCTCTCAAGGTGGGAATGACGGTCAGCGCATCGATTCCGATCGCAGTCTTGTCGGTGACATTGTTTCGCGCCTTTTCGAAAGCCTTCGGAGTCCGCCGGGCGACAATTTTAGAAAACAATATGGTGCAGACAACCGGTTCGGCAGGCGAGTCCATAGCCTTTGGCGTGGCCGTAACGATGCCGGCTCTATTACTGATGGGCTATGAAATGGAACTTTCAAGAACCATGGTAATAGCTGTTTTGGGCGGCTTTTTGGGCGTGCTGATGATGATCCCACTCAGAAGGGCTTTGATCGTAAAGGAACACGGCCAACTTAGCTACCCCGAAGGCACGGCCTGCGCAGAAGTTCTCATAGTCGGTGAACAAGGGGGAACCTCCGCAATAACTGTTTTTACAGGTTTTTTTGTTGGGCTCTTCTACAAGTTTTTGAACGTCGGCACCCATCTATGGAAAGACATTTCCGAGAAGAGTATATCTTGGTATCGGGGCGCCACCCTTGAGGCAGAAGTATCTCCAGAACTTCTAGGTGTGGGATATATCATCGGGCCAAAAATTGCGAGTATCATGGTGGGAGGCGGTGTTCTCTCGAGTTTAGTTTTGATTCCTATGATTTATCTTTTTGGCGACGGTCTTGTGAATCCGTTGTTTCCAGCAACCAAGTTGATTTCAGAGATGTCGACACATGAAGTTTGGAGAAACTACGTTCTTTATATTGGTGCAGGGGCCGTTGCCACCGGCGGGATCATAAGTCTTTTTCAAAGTCTTCCAACAATTGTAAGAGGTGCGGTTGGTGGATTGAGCGCTATGCGGGGATCCACCAAGGTGCAAAACCCCGAAGAGATGCCACGAACAGACAAAGACCTGCCAATGAGTGTTGTCGTTGTCGGATCACTGGTCTTGGTTTTGGTACTCATGATGTGGCCGGGCCTTAACCTCAATCCCATTGCCGCAATTCTTATAGTTCTATTTGGATTTCTTTTTGTGACTGTGAGTGCTCGTCTAACCGGGCAAATTGGGTCATCTTCAAATCCTATTTCGGGTATGACTGTGGCCACTCTGCTTTTGACCTGTCTAATCTTTGTACTTCTAGGTTGGGTCGGAGAAGATTATCGCGTTGCCGCTTTAAGTATTGCTGCCATCGTGTGCGTAGCCGCAAGCGTCGGGGGCACAACTTCACAGGATTTGAAAACAGGTTACCTTGTTGGCGCCTCGCCTTGGAAGCAACAGATTGGCTTGATCATCGGCACGCTAACGTCTGCTTTGGTAATAGGCCTTACGCTGAATGTTTTAAATTCTGCGTCGACAATCTACTCCCAAAAAAATCTTCCCGAGACAGTTGTTGATGTATCAACTTTGGCCCAAAAGGAATCTCCTCGCGAGTCTCAAGCGGACGCTGTCTCAGATAATAATTCTTACTTCGTACTAAGGGTTGGTAAACCAGCGACTGAGGGACCACTTGCTGGTATACCTGCCGGCAAATACTTGGTCGATGACACGGGCAAGATTCGTTATCTTGTCGATCCGGGTATAAACGGAGTTCTTCGGCAAAGAGACGATGGCACACCCGTGGCAAAATACGATGCGCCAAAGGCAAGTCTCATGGCTCTGATTATAGATGGTATCCTTACTCAAAAACTTCCGTGGGGACTCGTGCTTCTCGGTGCTTTTATTTCTGTTGTGTTGGAACTCTGCGGGATTTCTGCTTTGCCTTTCGCCGTGGGAGTGTATCTTCCTCTCTCTGCGAGCGCTCCTATCTTCGTGGGCGGTCTCGTTAGGTGGCTTGTCGAAAGAGTTCGTAAACCTCTGTCGCAGTCTGAAGGAGAAACCAGTTCAGGAGTGCTTTTGTCGTCGGGATTGATTGCTGGTGGAGCCATCGCGGGGATTGCACTTGCCATTTTAGCTCTCCAAGGTGGCTTCAGCGAAACGATTCATCTTGGTTCGATTTTACCCGGATTGTCTCAGAGTGACGGTTTTGCTCTCACAGCATTTCTTGGCTTAGCTACCTTTGTGTTCTTCGTAGGCACCGGAAAGTTATTAGGAACTAAAGCGAGGTAGTTCTTTCGCGAACGAAATTAGATATCATTTCTTGCTTAAATTAGATTTCATCTTGCTTAAGCTGGTGCGGGATTAGTTAGCTGATCTATGCTTGCCAAAAGAATCTATTGAGTCGCCGATTGGTAAGTGCCAACGTACTCTTGAGAAATACACAGTGTTGAGTTAGTTAGCAGACTCTTTCTTTTCGAAAGCTTCTTTTGAAGAAGCGGCTTCGTTAGAGCTAACAAGCTCTCCAGAAATACGCGCTTTTTTACCTTCAAGATTTCTAATGTAATAGAGTTTTGCACGGCGAACTTGCCCACGAGCAATTAACTGAATGTTATCGATGGCAGGGCTTGAAAATGGAAATGTTCTTTCAACTCCGACGCCGCTAGAAATTTTTCTAACAGTGAAGGCGCGAGTTATTCCTGACCCTTGAACCTTGATCACTAAGCCTTTGTACTTTTGGATTCTTTCTTTTTCGCCCTCTTTTACGCGAACTGAAACCTCAACCGTGTCACCTGGAGTGAGAGCGATTTTGTGGATCTTGGGCGTGCGGCCTACGGTAATTCGGCGGATGAGATCTTGCATAAGAGGCTCCTAAAACTTTTACGAAGAGAAAGGGATACCCCATTCTCGCAGTAAAGGTCAAACTTTTCCCTGCCAACCCATCGACTTTTTTACGTTTTCTGGCAGCTCCCTCGCCCAGACGAGCGCTTCTTCGATTTCCTCCGTTAACGCTTTAGATGTACGGACTGGCCTACGAAAAGCCATTGGTGAGAGCGGCGTGCCATCATCCGTGCTGCTCTCTACTCGTGCCGCGCCCTCCATACCGCTCTCTAGGGTCGGTTGGCCGCCACGAGATGGGCCTTTACCCATCAACAAGTCCCTTCGAAAAAGCCACGTTTCAACTAGACTTGCGCGTCTTCGAAACTTCGCAATTTCGCCGTGATGCCCCCCAGTCAGAACCGAGGGCACCTCAAGATCGCGCCAAACCTCTGGCCGCGTAAACGTGGGTCCTTCAAGTAAACCGCCCACCCCTTCAGAAAAACTGTCTTGAGCTGCCGACTCGCCGTGGCCTAAAAACCCTGGCACAAAACGACTCACAGCTTCAATAAACACCAGCGCTGCCGTTTCACCCCCGTTCAGAACGTAGTCGCCAACTGAGATTTCTCTCGCTCCTGCGGCCACAATAAGTCGTTTGTCAAAGCCCGCGTAACGTCCGCAGAGAAGTCCTACAGCAGGATGGGTAGGCTTCGAAGCATTCGCCAGCAGACTTTGTGCAAAAGTGTGAGCCATTTTTGCCGTCAGTCGCTCACCTTGAGGAGAAAAGCAGATAAGTTCGTCAACAGGATTTTGCTCTATGGCGCTTGCCCATGGCTCCGCCATGAAGCACATGCCATCGCCACCCCCGAAAGGTCGGTCATCAACAGTTTTGTGTTTGCTCTGAGAATAGTCGCGAGGATTCACTAAGTGAAATTTCAGCAATCCTTTTTCGACGGCTTTTGATGTTAGCCCAGCGCTCAAAGGAGATTGAAAAAATTCCGGGAAAATAGAATAGATGTTAAACTGAATCACTCTCTGAAGTATCTAAATGTTTAACCACTCTAAAGCAAACGAGTTCTCCGCTTTATGTAAAGCTTATTTTGTTGGGCACCCGCGCTTTTGCTCGCTATCCTACAACTTCGATCACCGGCAAAAACGCCTTTAAGAGTAGTTGCAGAACTATGTGTCACGGAAACTGGTACACAAGAAACCATGCTATAAAACAATCCAATAGACAGCCAAGGGGACAAGCGGCGAAAGCTTAGGTTCGCCGCTGAGGTAAAATCTGCTTAGTTCAGTTGCTGCGAACTTGTAACAGTAGCAATCCACTCGGAGACCGCGTTCACCTTAGAGTAGACGCCGTATTTGTCTGCACGTGCGCAACCGGCACCCCAACTCACAACACCTACGAGAATTGGTGCTCCATCGCCTCCTTTGACCATAAGTGGGCCGCCGGAATCTCCCTGGCAAGAATCCTTTCCGCCTTCTTTGTAGCCGGCGCAAATCATTCTATCAGAAACACCACCGTTGTAAGAAGTCGGAAGATTACAATCGGCTTGTGATACGAGCGGAACATCTACTTTTTGTAGCGTATTTGATAAACTTCCCCACTCACGAGTGTAACCCCATCCTGCAACGGTAGATAAAATTTCAGAACTAGCATCGGTGTGAGAAGGAATGTTGATCTCTGTAGAGTTCAAACCGATACCGGCGAAAGTGGTTGGCTGAGCAAGATAAAGAAGTGCAAAATCAAAGTCTTTCGAACCGTAGTTTGGATGAAGAAATGACTTTTCAATTTGAAGTCTTTCTTCCCCTTCGCTTTCATCGAGGTTATGTAATCCGGCAACCACTTCGATGACCCTTCCCGCCCGAATACAATGTGCTGCCGTTAATACCCATCGCTGCGCAATAATAGAACCGGCACAAAAATGTTTTTGATTAGTTTGCAAAGAGACGAGCGATGGAAACTCCCCTTTGTTCGCATCAACTCCCCCGACTATTTTTGTTTTCTCTGCGAGCGGCTTCGCACTCACTTGCAAACACTGCACGCTAGTAAAAACTAAAGCGCAGCAAAAAGTAATCTTACCCCACATAAGATTGATCCCCCCGTTTTTTGTGTAACTTCGTTGTTACAGTCTTCCAGTTTTCAAGGGAGGTTACTCTTTGCCTACCAACAACTTTTCTTTGATCGGGAATCTAGGCTAACCTCTTGGCTTTTAGCTTGTCGTTCATCGAGTCTTGCTAGACGAAATTACGGGTGATCACTCCAAGGCACGCGGGAGAGAAGTTTATAAAAAACCCTAGATGTAACTTGGGGGTAAAGTGCTGACGAGGCATTGCCGGAAGAAAAACTGCTCAGAATTCTCGCGATATCGGAGTGCGGTCAACTGTGTAACTACTTTGCAAGAGCGCCAAAAAAGAGCCTAGACGTGAACAGTGGTGTTCACAGGTTCGTAGGCTATCTAGTTGTAACAACAGCGGCTTTTGCCTTCGTCTGCCGTTCACAACCTGCCGATAAATTGGACCAAGGTTTGCAATTCTGTGAACAACATGAAACAAGAAAGCAATTTAAAACCTCGTATTTATGATTTCACAGACTTCAGGGTGTATCTCAAAGCGATTTACGAACACAATAAGTCTGAACACAATTTTTCCTATGCAGCATTTGCGGAGCGTGCGGGGTTAAAGGCACGTAGCTTCCTGCGAACTGTCATAACGGGTAAGCGTAATTTAACCCCTGACGCAATTTCGAAGTTTATCGTAGGGCTTAGTCTTGAGTTCAATGAGGCAGAAGCCTTCAAGGCGCTTGTCCATTACAACCAAGCAAGTGATTTTAAAGCTCGGCAGCACTATTGGGAGACTTTTCTTAAACTTAGGCCAAACTCAGAAAGACGTCACAGAGTTAAAGATGAGTATTTGTATCTTGCACGCATGGCTTACCCGATTCTCCTGATTCTCCTCAGACAACCCCATACGAACAAAGCAAAGAGTGCACTCGCCTCGATGACTGGATTAAAAATGTCAGAGGTCGAAGATGGCTTACAAACTCTTACAGAGCTGGGCGCGATATCGGTTTCTCATGATGGCCAAATCACCGTGAATTCAGATGGGTTTGTGACCACCAATGATACTCCAAGCATCGCAAGGCAGACCTTTCACACAAATATGCTCGACAAAGCCAAAGAGTGTTTGAATCTTGATCCTTCTGAAAGAGAATTTCAGTCGATGATGATACCTCTTACTAAAGAAGAATTCCTTTACTTGAAGGAGCGCATTCGTGCTCTCGTCAGCGAAGTTGATGAAAAATTTGGCGGCAGACGACCAAAATCTGAACGAGCCTATGCTCTAAACATTAATTTAATACCAATTACACCTGAATTTATCCGCAGTGAGCAAAAGGCTGCGAGTCAGAAGCCGGGTGATGTTAGCAAAAACCCGGAGGTTTTACTATGAGAACGTTAATTGTCTTTTCATTGTTGTTACATGCATTGCCGCTTCAAGCAGCTCAAGAGAGATCCAGGTCAACTGGAGACGGTGTGGGCCACAGTCAAGGCGCAAGGAGCGCTTCACGCGCAGAAGGTGTCGGGAACATTGCCAGGGGCGAAGGCGTCGGTAACAAAGAAGGCGTCGGCAATATCGCCCGCGGTGAAGGCGTTAGGAATATATTTGGTGAAGGAGTAGGGAATATCGTGCGCGAACCTCTTTTCTTGGCCGAAAATAAAGAGCCCCTAAGCAACAAACTTTATGTTTCATTTCCAGAGTCGTACACCTTTGCAATGCGAACCGAGAATCAAGCGACACTAACAAACAACAATTCATTGAAGTCTGATAAAAAGAAATCAAAGTTGCATTTTCAAAGGCTTCAATCCGGCCCCTACGAAGGAATTACCAGCTTACTCGAACTGGAAGCCACGTTGAATCAGAAACAACAAAAATGGCGTCCAGTGCAGTTTCTAAAAGCCGCAGGATTCGTCCACTATTCAAAAAGATCAAAAGACCACTTCATTGCCGAGTATATGCTTTTGACCGATCAGAATAACGTCATACGAGTTAACATAGACTCACAAAGTAGTTACAGCGGCGTCTCCTCTGTAGAGAATATCTTGAGAACCTTAACAGGTGATACTACGCCACCTTTAGTTAAACGGATGACTCTACACGGAAAATGGAACTACCGGGCAGGCGAAGAAGTAATACTAATATCGGAAATTATTGAGGACGAGTCAGGTCTCGCTAAGTTTAAGAATCTCGATGCCACATTTCTATCTGACGACAACACCAAATTCTTTAAATCGGAGGTTAAATTTCGCTCGCTAGCGGGCCCAATGGATATGAACCCAAAGGAGAAATATCTCTACGCTATAGAACTCAACATTCCTAAAAATGCAATGACCGGCAAATACTACTTAAATAGCATTTTTGTTAGCGACAACGACTTTAATCATCAAGTCATTAAACTTAAAGCAAACAAAGATGTTTATGCCTCAAGCCAGTTTCGTAAAGGTCGATATATCCCGCAACCGATAGGTAAAATTCGTAGAATTGAACTTAATGTAATGGGTGAATTTCAGTCGGATATGTACTCAGCTAAACTTCGAGGTATTTCCTTTAAGAATGATAGGGTTAAGCCGGGCAACAAAGTAGAAGCCGTTGTGGATTTGGCCCCCGCTCCAAACAAAAATCTGCCGTGGGACCAACAGACTCGACTTATTATTGGCGACATAAGACCCGTTAGCGAATCGCGGGAATCTCGCACTGCGGTGATTAGTTATAGCGATGAAAACGCATCCACTTCCCTCGGTGACATTGTTCTTGACGGCGCTGTTGATTTAGCCGCAAAGCCTGGTCGGAGTTTATTGAGCGAAGTAGAGCTTTATAATAAGGATGGCAGCAAAGTAAAATACACCGCTGATTTAAAATCAAATAAATACGTGGAGCACGTAGTACAAACTCTTGCCGGCTATGTTAAAGATCGTGATGGGATAACGACCACGACGGAGATTCCAGTCGCCCATTTAGAAATTGAACCCGATGTTCGGAATGACAAAGCCGGTCCTGTTATCTCGGCCATCAAGATTGTCGGCGCATTTCGTCTATCAAATTCGAGTTTGGAGTTTCTCGTTCACATAAGCGACAGCTCCAGCGGTGTTTCACCAAACGCCTCTGTTAGCGCGATGCTAAGGTCGGATCTTGTAAACGGAAACGTATCGGCGGCCCGAGTAAGTAACGAAATTATAACTTATTCTAACGTAACAGCTAACTCGGCTGCTATGTCGACGAAGAAAATTCCGGCTGATCGAAATTGGTTTAAACTTCTACCCTCTTTAAACCCCATCGGAAGAAACTACCCTACGGGAGTTTTTTATACTCTCACAGAACTAGAGGTTAAAGATCGAGCCGGCAACGAAACCTACCTTATTGCAGACAAAACTGACGGTACCTATCACGTTCAAGAAAAGCGAAGCTCTAAAGACTTAGGAAGCACAGGTATTCCGATAGTACGAGTGAAGCTTCAGCGCGATTAGCCAAAAGTATGTCTATGAGTACGCTTTAAAAGGAATCTGCTACAAACCTTAGCCTAAAGTTTTCTTCCTTCATTGGCGGCGATAAAGAAAACGCCGCCAACCTTGGACTTCTCTTGAAATGTTTCATCGTCGGTACTGCGCTCCACAAGGTGGAAAATCGCCCGCATCGCCATCGAAAGTGAGTTGAAACCTTTATGGGAAGAGTGACCCTAAAACCCTTAGCTCAAGCGGGATTTACCCGGAGCAAACAGCTCTGCGCTTAACAAGCCTTCCGGAAGATCAAAGTAAATCTTCTTTTGCTTCCAATCGATGTGCTTGATGAACTCCTCTATAAGAGGAATCTCATAGCGCAGGTCCGCCTCACGCGACTGTACAACTGCTAGATCTTGGACAGTATTAGACGAGAACGAAATTATTTTTCCGATAAACTTCGATTCCTCCGAGCCTGATAGAGCGTACGCTTCAAAGCCCTCAAGTTCGCTCAAGTAGATATTCTCGCCGGGCATCGAAATTAAAAGGCCCTCCGGAATTGCCACAAGTGCCCCTCGAAGTTTTTCTGCTGGAGTTCTGTGATCAACGCCATCAACCTTTACGATGATGCCGATCTTATGAGATTTGGCGCGAGTAACGTTATATTCTGTCTCTTGTTCAGTATCTTGAGAGGCGGAAGAGCTTGAGGCGCCATCATGGGTTTTTGTTATAATGACCAGCTTTTCTAATTCATCGACCCAATCTGCTTTTTGCGCAAAGAGCACAACGAAAAGCTCACCCTTGAGCCCGTGAGCATCACGTATTTTACCGACAACTCGATAACCTTTGATTTGATTTGTCTGCTTCTGATTTTGATCCAAAATTGTTCCTTTTCCTTAACCACGCGGATACGATTCCAGCGAATATAGAACAAAATCGAGACGAATAACTCAAAAACGATGGGGATATAGAAAAAATTCCGTAAGGGGATCTAGGAATCAAATGACAGAAAAACTCTCTTACAAGGCGCGCCCAAGCGGGGGGCGCCACAGAAAAAACTACTCGACGATTTCGAGGACACTTCTTTTTTGAAGTTTAGTGCTTGCAGCATTTAAGATTGTTCTCATTGAACGAGCTGTGCGGCCTTGCTTACCAATGACTTTTCCAAGATCTTCCTTGGCTACTTTGAGCTCTACCACTGTGGTTTGCTCACCGACGACTTCGTTCACTTCCACCTGCTCGGGCTGATCCACTAATGATTTTGCCATGAATTCAACGAGATCTCGTAAGCTACTGTGGTCCATTTTATCGCTCCTTTAATACAACTTCAGAGATGGACTCTCTAATTACTTTCTATTATGCCCAGCCAATTTGGCCGGTGGCTAGGCTTGCGTGGTCTGGCCAGCCTTTTTGACGAGGGAGCGAACAGTGTCGCTAGGTTGAGCCCCTTTAGATATCCAGTCGTTGACGCGATCAAGCTTCATAACTAGTTCTTTTTCTTGGCCTTTTGGGTTTGGAATAAACTGCCCAACAACCTCTAAATAACGGCCATCACGCCATCGACGAGAATCTGCCACCGTAATACGGTACTTAGGTCTATGTGTTGAGCCCCAGCGAGAAAGACGAATCACTACCATGGAAATAAACTCCTGAAATGTTTTAGCCCGTTACAAGCCTCTCGGTTTACGATAAGTCACAAAATTCTGCAAGCTAAAAGGGAAATCCCCTGCCGCCGCCCCGCCTACCGCCTCGTCCACCTATCATAGGCCCGCCGCCGCCGCCACCGCCGCCAAATGGGGGCATACCGCCACCGCCCATCATGCCCTTAAGGCCGCCCTTCATCAATTGAGACATCATTTTTTGAGAGGCTTCAAACTGCTTGATGAATTTGTTGACCTCACTCACCTGCGTGCCGCTTCCTTTGGCTATTCGTAGCCGACGCGAACCATTGAGAATTTTGTGATTTTGACGCTCTTTTAGGGTCATCGAGCTAATGATAGCCTCGATTCTTCGCATTTCAGCATCGGGTGGCCCCATCGATTGGGCCTGTTTCATGATTCCGCCCATGCCAGGAATCAGCTTCATTATGCCTTCAAGTCCGCCCATTTTCTTCATCGATTTCATTTGCTCTAAAAAGTCCTCAACCGTGAACTCGTTTCGAGCCAATCGCTTTGCGCTTTCTTCGGCCTTTGTTTGATCGATGACATCTTGAGCCTTTTCAACAAGGGTAACTATGTCACCCATATCTAATATTCGAGAGGCCAATCGATCCGGGTGGAATACCTCAAAAGCATCTGACTTTTCACCAAGCCCAAGAAACTTGATAGGCACGCCAGTTGTTTGGCGGATACTGAGTGCCGCCCCGCCTCGCGCGTCGCCATCAATCTTAGTAAGAACCAAGCCCGTTAAGCCAACTGCTTGATCAAAACCTTGAGCGACATCTACGGACTGCTGCCCGAGCATTGCGTCTGCCACAAGAAGGACTTCTTGTGTGCCTGTCAAAGTTTTTAGATCAGCAATTTCCTTCATAAGCGAAGCGTCGATCTGCGATCTACCCGCAGTATCGAGAATCAAAACCTCCACCATCTCTTTTTGAGCCCAGCTCTTTGCCGCCTCGTAGATTTGATGCAATGTTTGCCCCATCTCTGTCGGAAACACTGGCAGGTCGAGATTTTTCCCCAACACTTTTAGTTGCTCAATCGCGGCGGGTCGATAAAGGTCCATCGGCACTAAACCTGGCTTCTTTTTGAGCTTTTTTCGTATCCACAAAGCCAGCTTTGCGGAGCTTGTTGTTTTACCGCTTCCTTGAAGCCCTACCATCATAATTGAAGGAGGGTTGCCTTTAATCTGAATTTCAACGTTTTCTGTGCCCAACACCTGCACAAGTTCATCATGCACAATCTTTACAAACTGCTCAGCAGGGCTGACGGACTTAAGAACTTCTTGGCCGAGGGCCTTTTGTTTTACGGCCTCAACGAAAGATTTTACGACTTTAAAGTGTACGTCTGCTTCTAGAAGAGCCATGCGAATGTCTTTTATGGCATCTTCGATATTGGATTCGCTAATTTTTGTCTGTCCGCGAATTTTCTTAAAGCTAGAAAGAACTTTCTCTGAAAGTTGATCAAACATTTTTGCTACCTCTTTATCGACCTAAGCAGCGCGACTTTGCTACCACCACTTCGCTGCCACCACTTCCCTACCACCTTTGAAAAGACCCTCTGCGAACGCTATACATAGCGCAAAGTTGTAAGAGAATCAAAGAAAGCACTGATACGGCGAAGGCGGAACCTACGGGAATATCCGACACCCCCAAAAATCCGTAGCGCACTCCGTTGATAAAGTAGAGAAGCGGATTGATCTGCGAGACCTTCTGCCAAAAAGGATGAAGCGTCGAAATAGAAAAGAACACTCCCCCTAAGTACAGAAGCGGAAGCAAAATAAATGAACCAACAGCATTGAGGTGTTCAAACGTTTTAGAAATGAAACCTACAAAAATTCCCAGAGTACCAAAAGTCAACCCACCGATCACACAGAAGGCTAGAAGCATGAACGGATGCGACGGTATCAAAAATTTGCCATAGCTTACTAAATAAAATACTTCGCTCACGGTAATCGTGACAGTTGCCACCACCAGACCGCGCACAAGTGCACCCAGAGACATCGCCCAGACAATTTGTAGAGAGCTTAAAGGGACAATTTTTAGATCTTGTAGATCACCATGGAATTTCGAGCCTACTATGCTACTCGATGAATTTTGAAAGGAGTTATTTAAAAGAGACATCATCATCAGCCCAGGAATCAAAAAGGCCAAGTAGGGGTAGCCGTGATAGTCTTGTATGCTTTTGCCAAGACTCACACCAAAAATAAGCAGGTAAAGGGCGGAGTTTACAAAAGGTGCCCCCACTGTTTGGTTAATGACCTTTAAGAATCGATGAACTTCTTTTCGAAAGAGCGTCCAAAACGGGAACACCGACTCGAACAAAAGCTTTTTATAACTTTGGACTTCACTGGTAGATGGATTATTCATATTACTCTTTACCTGATAACACGGCCAAGAATGCGTCCTCTAGCCGCCCTTCACGAATTTGAAGATCAAGCACATCCTCGATCGGAATCTTACATTGCTGCAAAAGCTCACCAACCGTCATGTTGTTGGGAATTGTAAAAATATATTTATTGTCAACAAACTCCACAAAATGGGGCCGCTCGCGTTTTTCTGGTGCCTTTCTCAAAGTCACCTCGACTCGGCGTTGGGTTAACTTTTTTACCAGATCTTTGGTCGGACCAATCTCTTTGAGTTCGCCCTTATCAATGATGGC
This sequence comes from Bdellovibrionales bacterium CG10_big_fil_rev_8_21_14_0_10_45_34, assembly GCA_002778785.1. GTDB lineage: Bacteria > Bdellovibrionota > Bdellovibrionia > Bdellovibrionales > 1-14-0-10-45-34 > 1-14-0-10-45-34. The sequence goes on from PEZS01000016.1 coordinate 95,067, forward strand.
AACCCTTTTACAGAGGTTTTCAGCTTCTTCAAGATAGTGAGTCGTTAAAAGCACGCTCACGCCCTCAGTTTTGTTTATTTCTCGTACAAAATCCCAAAGTGTGTTTCGAAGTTCAATATCAACACCAGCAGTTGGCTCATCAAGAAGTAGGAGCTTTGGCTCGTGCACAAGTGCCTTTGCTATGAGAAATCTTCTTTTCATGCCGCCAGAGAGTTGCAGAATTTTCTTCTTCTTATGCTCGATCAAGCCAAGTTTTTCTAGCAGATAATAGATTCTATTACGGTCTGGCTTAAGACCGTAATATCCCATGACGTAGCTAAGCACTTCTTCGACAGAAAAAAAACCGTGATTAACAAGCTCTTGTGGTACTAAACCAACAAGTTTTTTCTGCGCCTTAAGCTCTAGCGATACGTCACTTCCAAATATTTTTGCTTTGCCTGAGGTTGGCCTCACTAAGTTAGAAAGCACTCCGATCAAAGTGGTTTTACCGGCCCCATTGGGGCCAAGTAGGCCAAAGATTTCTCCGGACTCCATTCTCAGCGAAACTTGCTTTAGCGCATGAAAATTATCGTAAACCTTAGAGAGCTGCTCCGTCTCTAGGGGGTAAGGCATATCCTGGTGATTTGTCACAGTTATACCCTTACTCTTTGATGATGAGATCGTTCGGAAGTTCGTTACGATCGTGCGGAAATTTAGGAAACACTCGTGAAAGCACCTCACCCATTGCATTCAAAGTAGAAATAAGAGCATCAGAAAGAGACTCGGTTTTCAGTTTTTGCGACAGATGCGCAAGGATTTCATCCCAAACCTTATCGTCAATTCGCTCGACCAGCCCTCGATCAGCTTTTATCACTGCGCGTTTTTCAAGAAGTGACACAAACAACAATACACCTACTCTTGATTTAGTCGCTATAACTCCGTTTTCCACAAACTCCAAATCGGCCCTTTGCTCAACCTGGTGGACTCTGTCTTCTTTTGGCACCAACAACCGCTGCACAAACGCGAGAGACGAAATTACCCATCCCAAAACAAGCAGTACTGCCGCTTCGACGACAAAGTGCCATGAAGATCCCCACCAAATAGGAAGCCATTGCATTTTATCGACAAGTAAATAGATGACTGCCAATATGAGGAGCACCATTGGGAAGACATGTCTAACCGTTGAAGATCTCCTTACAACAATCGCAATCACTTCGGCGCCGGTCACTCCCTCGAGTGCCGAAACAGCAGTTTCGACTCGAGTTATGTCTTCTTCACTTATACTCTTTACGATCCAATGTGGAATTCTCATTACCAACCCCCCGAGGCGCCGCCACCTGAGAATCCGCCGCCACCTCCGCCCCCGAAGCCACCACCTCCGCCCCCGAAGCCACCACCTCCGCCGCCGAAGCCACCAAGCCCTGTTCCTCGATGCCAGTTCCCACCAGATCGATAGACCCCCCGCCCTCCACCACCACGCCTGCCGAGAAAAGTTCCCAATAGCGAAAGGAGAGGAAACAGCACAAACAGAGTTAACAAAATCAAAGCCTCGATCCACTTTGAGCCACTTCGTGACTTTTTCGTGGGGGGAGCTTTTAGACTCGTATCAATTTTAGCTTGTTTGAGAATCGCCGCTACGCCGTATTGTATCCCCAAAGAAAACTTCCCTGCTGAAAACTGCGGCAAAACGTAATTGTCGATAATTCTTTTTGAAGCAAGGTCGGTGAGATCTCCTTCAAGGCCGCGACCTACCTCGATCCGAACTTTTCGATCATTCGGAGCTATCAAAAAAAGAATACCGTTGTCTTTACCTTTACTCCCTAGCTTCCACTCGTCCACAACCGCAATCGAGTACTGCTCGATGGTTTGACCGCGAAGATTCTCTGCTACAAAAACTGCTATCTGCGGTCCTCCGTTTTCGTATATTCGGTTGAGCTCTGAATTAAGGCTCATTTCCAACTGTGAGTCGACTATTCCGGCTTCATCAATAACAGGAGAGCGAAACTTGGGTACGTCAACTTTAGCCGCTTGGCCAAATGCAGAGACTGCCATGACAACGCCGATAATCATACTCGCTCGCAAGCACTGCTTCACGCCAGTCTCAACAAAGGCACTCTTTGCACTGTAACCTGGAGAGTTCGCAACCAAGCACTGCTTCGCGTTTGACTGACTATTTGCCTTTTTTGCACATTTATCAAAAATCAAAACTTAACCTCGGGCGGCTTGCTTTCGAGTTCGGTGGCATTTTCGACCGTCCATTGAGGCATCTTTTCATGGTGATAGATAAGCGAGTTTGTCCAGCTGGTAGGAGGCACAGTTACCAAGTTGTTAAATTGTTTTATTGATTCGATGTAACGATTTCTTGCCACTGTGATGCGGTTCTCCGTGCCTTCAAGCTGAGCCTGCAGATCACGAAAATTCTGATTGGCCTTTAAATCTGGATATCTCTCAACGACAACCATCAAGCGCCCGAGTGCCTGCGATAGCGACCCTTGAGCTTGCTGGTATTTTTGAAGTTGGTCTGGGCTCACATTGCTTGCGTCGATGTTCATTTGAGTGGCTTTGGCCCTTGCCTCAACGACGCCTTCAAGAGTTTCTTTTTCATGCTTGGCATAACCCTTTACGACTTCTACAAGCGAGGGGATAAGATCCGCACGCCGCTTATATTGATTGGTCGTCTCTGCTAAGGCGCCTTCAACTTCGTTTTTGGCCTGAGGGATCGACTGAATTCCGCAGCCAGTGAGGCCCCAGCAAAGGACGGCCGCAAGAATCGTCAGTGAGAATTGATTTAGTTTTTTCATGAGATTTTTTCACTCCTTTTTGAGTCGACAACAACTGTGTTCCTACTGATTTTTATCACACAGAGATTACCTCATCTTTAGCTGATGCTTTCAATTTGAATGTGACACCGGAAAGGTCAACCCGTCTCAAACGGATTCCGCTCTTGACGCCCCTACCCACAGTCGGTAAAAACTTGGCTCCAAAGGAGAGCGGGCTATGTCTGACAAGCGCAATTTTTCGTACGTCGTTTCCAGTTTTTACGTTTTCTATCCGTTAAAAAAAGAAACACTCGAAACATTTCGTGATAAGATCGAATCAAAAGGTCGCTCGCTTGGATTAGTAGGACTTTATTTGCTCGGCCACGAAGGGGCAAACGCCACGTACTCAGGCCTGCTGTCGGACGTTCTGACCTTTGAATCTTATCTAGCTGATGCGCTAAAAGCGCATGCTGATTCTGAAGAAGAGTTAAAGTTGGAGTTTAAGAAAAGTCCTTCCCATTTTCAGCCCTTTAAGGAGTTTCGAGTCAAGGTGCGCGAAGAAATAGTCACTCTTGGCAGAGAAGATTTGGTGCCAAAAGATCGAAAGAGGCATCTCTCTGTAGATGAGTTTCATGAAATGCTTCAGAGAGATGACGTCGTGATTCTCGATACAAGAAATGATTACGAGTACGAGATTGGTCACTTTAAAGGTGCTATCGACCCTAAAATTAAAGAGTTTCGAGACTTCCCAGAATATTTGAAGGCCTCGGGTCTTCCAAAGGCTGCACCAACGTTGATTTATTGTACCGGGGGCATCCGCTGCGAAAAGGCGATTTTGGCGATGGAAGAGCAAGGATTCGACAACGTTTACCAGCTTGAGGGCGGAATACTCAAATATCTTGAGAAATATCCGCAAGGTCGCTGGGAAGGTGAATGTTTTGTGTTTGATCACCGTTTGGCTGTTGATGCCGAACTCAAACCTACCACTAAATTTAAATTTTGCCCTCATTGCGGCCAACCAGCTACACAGCCGATAACTTGCAAACGCTGTGACGCTGGCGCGGTAGTTTGTACGAAGTGCTTAGAAGCCTCCACGCACAAAGAAACATGTTCGCGCAATTGTGCTTATCATTTTCAGCGTCGGCCCGACAAAAAGGGGGCTCCTCAGGAGAAGTCATTTCTTGCACAGAAACTTACAGAGGCCAGCGGCGAAGCTCACCATTCTGGTTGAGTGTGGGAATGTTTGCTATAGTTGCAACTGGCGATGCTTGCCAAAAGATCTCATAACGAGTGGCGAAGATTGATTTGATTTGCTTAATCACTTGACGATTCCGTTTGCGCCCACTACCCTGCCCACTCACTAGAACTAATCTTGACGCGGGGTGGAGCAGCCTGGTAGCTCGTCGGGCTCATAACCCGAAGGTCGTCGGTTCAAATCCGGCCCCCGCAACCATTTTTGGTTCTACGCCTACCTAGAAAATTAGATTTTAAGCTGATGTTTTTTTTAGGCGCTGAAAGCCCTCAACAATAAACATTCGCATAAGGATTTGATACGGAATGCCGCGGGACTGGGCCTCTTTTTTTAACTCCAAAACAAACCGTGGATCTAAAGCGACAGAGGTCGGAACCTTTTTAGGTTCGCCCACTTCGGCTCGTACTTTTTTAAGTCCTTTTTTGACAGCTTTCCAAGCAACATCAAATAGCCTTTTTCATTTTTGACGAATTTGCTCAATTTATCCTTTCAGTTCGACGAGCGATCTTGAACTCCACCTTGGGGTTGATCTTCTCATTGTAAGCGATCAATTTGTCAGTTGAGACTTTGTCGATCCGGTGATTGACGATTTCGCTCACCCTTGATTGGTCGATTCCCAAAAGCTTCGCAAATTCAATTTGCGACAGATCTCTGTCGGTCAAGTATTTCACAAGGTTTTGACATCGATCACTCCGAATACACTTCACTTTAGAAGGCCTTCACATGTGACCGTTCTTTCGGTTTGATAAACTTGGGAATGCTTTTCGATTTTGTTTAAATGTTCAATATTTTCGCCGTAATACTCTGTTTGACCCAGTTCTTTTAGTTTTTCGACAGAGTTTTTAAGAATATCCATAACCTCTTTAGTGACGACTACTCCTGCCAAACTTTTCAAAATCAAAGCGATCTTTTTTTCGTAAAAGTTTAAAACTGCACCTTCAGCTTCGTCGGGAATAAATGTTTCTTTGTAAATGTAATCCTTTAGTTTTTGGATGGCGAGTTCCATCTCAGGATCTCTCCCCAGCAACGCCGTTATAGTTGCGAACGAATACGTGCTATGAGGTTGGCTCAAAATATATCTAAAAACCTGATCGTTGTGAGGATCAAACCGTAAGATCTGGGTCGCAATAGTAATCTTGTGAGGCCAGCCTTCAGGTAGGCGATCAAAGTTCAATTTTAAATACTTCATCCCAATTTCTGAATCTGGGTACTTCGCAACGAGGCCCAAAACAATAATTTCTTCTCCTAAACCTGTGTTGCCATCAAGAAGAATGGCTTCCATGATCGCTCGCTGTTCAGCTCCAGCTTTGCTTTTGTTTAAAAAATGGGCCCACAGCTCCTTTTTTGCATCTGGCGCACTTATCGTTTTCGCAACATTTAATAACTCAGATTTATATCGCTTAAGAACTTCCTCAGGCCCGTAGATGATAATTCGAGCTAAAGCAAACAATCCCGCGTCTGAGATATTTTTTTGCCTAAAACCCTTCAAAATCTTCGACATAGCCCATTCAAATGAGGGTGGATTGTGGAGTGCGAATTTAAAACCGGTGATAGCATCTTTGGCTAACCCTGTGTGGTCTGAGTCAGGCATCTTAGCTATGACGTCCATATATTCAGCTGCAATTTGTTCCCGGTTGGGCTTTTCCAAACAGACCAAGATTTCGAAGGCTCTAGAAGGAGAAGCCATTTCTGACCAATCCGAGACGGCTACAGCAGCCAAATAGTTATCTGCTTTTAAATCATTGGGAGAAACTAGAGTATTCGAGGAAGCTCCTCTTTTGGTTTCAATAGCTTTAAGCTGGGCAATCATACTATCAAAAAAATCTGAGCGTGCCGCTGCGACTTCTTTGGGCGGTAAAGGAGGGGAGTACAACATGGCCTGATACGCCTCCAATTTATTGAGACTGATTTGCTCCCTGATTTGGTCAAATTGTCCTGAGTTACCAAAATCAAAGTCCTTGTCGAAAAGCTGATTGAACTCCCGTCTTAGAAATTCATTGTAATCATTCGCGGTTTCTAGATCGGTAAAAAGAAAGATAAAATCTTTTGAGAGGGCCAGCGCCCCGCGCGAAGGGCCCCTATCGTATGCACGTCTCTTTTGGGAATCTCCTAAGACATCATAGGCTTCTTGGATTTTTCTGAACTGCTCCGCTGTGACCTCATTCGGGTTCAAATCAGGATGATATTTTCTCGCTAACTTTCGGTAGTTATGACGAATTTCTTCTAGGGAGGATTTCTTCGACACTCCTAAAACAGAATAGTAGTCCCCTTCTTCTGCTCGACAGTCCAAAGAGGTACTGATCTGTATTATTATACAAAACAGAACAGTGAGTAAGGTAGGCGACAAAATTTGCTTAACGGGTGGCAAGAGTTTAGACTTTGTCGTGGCGTAAAGCCGATAGTTTCGATTTCTTGCCATTTAAATTACTTTTTAGCATGAAGTATACCTTTGGCGAAGGGGGCCTATGCCCAAAAGTAATTTTTATACTTCATTAGCCGCTTATTAATAACCAACCAAACATCCCTATCGCGAATCGGTGCAACATGTACGAACCGTGGAGAGCTCATCTTAGCTGAAGCTACTTACACAGCTTCACAGCTTAAAGATTAAGGCTCTTGCGGAATATGTTGCCGAGGCTCCTCAGGGCAAAACTCAGGTGCATGATGAGTGAACCCGTAGGCAAATGCAAAGCACTCGGACTTTGAGTGGCGACTGAGTCTAAGGACTTTACGCTGATTTTAATTTTCGACATCAGGAAAAAAACACTGAAACAATCCGTGACGCCAAGCCTTCGCGCTTGACGAGTGTTTTTCACTTTTTTCTCGAAGCAGACTCGCACTTAAGGTTGCTTGTTTACTTTTCATTTAACAGCACAGAGGGTCTCTCTCGCTGCTCTTTTGAGTACATTCGTCAAGCTCGTGGCAAACTTTTTTGCTGCCGTTGCTGGGCTCCTATAGAGCGAAAAATTAGTGTTTCAAAAACAGGTGTAGAATGCTTCAAACTTTGAAACGCGAAGGAGACGCGATGGAAACCATAAACAAAAATGACGGCTTTATAAAACCAGACAATGTCTTTTTAAGAAAGCTTCACACTAACGCCGTCGAAAAAACCGCAAAGTATTTAACTGCCGAAGCAGAGCTTATTGAGGCTTTAGATATTGTAGAAAAATATAGGGCCTTTCTTCGCCTTGGCTACGGAAGCCTTTGGACTTATTGCACAGAGGCTTTGAAACTCTCTGATTCGGTAGCGGCAAGCTTTATTGGCGTTATGAGAAAATCTAGAGAAGTACCTGAATTAAAAGAAGCCATTCGAGCTGGTGACTTCTCGGTAACAAAGGCCAGAAAAATCGTCAGTATCATCACACCAGAGAACAAACAAACCTGGATTGAGGTGTGTAAAACCCTTCCCTGTAAAAAACTCGAAAAAGAAGTCGTGCTGGTTAACCCAAAAGAAGCTGTTCATGAAGGAGCGAGGCCGGTGCAAGAAAATCGCATCAAGCTTACGATTGGTGTCAGCGAAGAGCTGTATGAGAAGTTTCAAAGAGCCCAAGGCATTTTGTGTCAAAGAACTCAAAAGCCACTTAACTATGAAGCGACACTTGAGCAAATCGTGGATTTTTTTGTCGAAAAAGCAGACCCTGTAAGAAAAGCCCAAAGGGCCACGGAAAAACGGGTCGCGGCAAAAGCCAAAAGGAAAAGCTGCGACCGCAGCCTATCGAGACCTTCAGAAAAGGCAGTGGCTGAAAAAGTAGAAGCAGAAGAGTTTCAGGAGACAGGAGAATCCTCGAACCTTACGGAAAAGCTTGCAAGTCAATTATTCTTAAGAACAGTAAATCTGCAGCTTCCATTTGGAGCCCCAAAGCGGGAGTATGAAAATAAAGAGGACGGGCTTAATAACGCAAACGAAAGTACGGCAAACCAATTGTTCACAAGAACAGTAAACCTAAGGCTAACAAGAAGAACCCTCAACCGCGAGCAGCGAAGTCATCGCAAAAATCTTCCGGCTGAAGTTCGCCACACAGTAATTCTACGCGATGGCAATCGCTGCACCCATACAAACAAACGAGGATTTCGCTGCTTCGAGCAGAAGTGGTTAGATTTTCACCACGTAGTTCCAGTTTCGATGGGAGGTGGAGATGATCCAGAAAATGTCATTATTCTTTGCAAATCCCATCATTTACAGCATCACAAGGGAGTGGGGCATTTCTTCTTGAACAAAAGGAAACTCACCTGTGAAGGGTTGATGGTGTGAAACCGGTTATGAAGCGTGAGGCCGCTCTTCAACTGTGAGCCTGAGACCCAAGGCATTCAAAAGTTTGACGATGGTTTCGAAACGCGGCTTAGCCTCTTTGGTATCAGAGAGAATTTTATAGAGGCTTTTCTGGCTCAGATCGGCGGCCTCGGCGAACTGCTCGAAACCACGGGCTTCGGCAATATCTCGAAGCGCCATAAGAATAGCCTCGGGCATATCCGAATTTTCTTCGAGTGAAGCCTTCAGGTATTCCACCTGAAAATCAGTATCTTTCTTAAGTCTATCGATCAAACCCTTGCGGTAATCACTGCTTCTTTTTGCCATGATCTCGTCTCCTATAGTCTTGCAGGTAAGCCTTCGCCTCGCGAATATCCTTATCCTGCGATCCTTTGTCGCCTCCACAGAGAAGCAAGATTATCTTGTCTCCCTCCCGAGCGAAGTACACGCGATAGCCCTTTCCAAAAGCCAGCCGTAATTCACTTACTCCTGAACCAACAGACTTCACATCACCAAGATTGCCCAACGCGACCCGATTGAGGCGTGCCACAATTCGGGCGAGGGTCGCCTTATCATTAAAGCCGTCCAACCATTCATCGAATGGCCGTTTGCCGTCGGATGTCTCATAGGTGCGAAGCTCTTTCGGTAATGTGGCCACAGTTGATATAGTATCCATTTGGATACTATAAGTCAAGCGCATTCGCTACGACCATTACGAGCCGCGCCTAAGAATCCCCAAATGCTTAGAAAATTCACAGAGTTAGACAATGCGCGAGCAAGTTAGTAGTTCAATTGTTCGCAAGAACAGTAAAGCTGCTATATTGATCCTGATATGCTCATTGAAATTGAAGCTGACGCTATTCTTCTTGAACAAAAGGAAACTCACTTGTGAAACTTTACCATCATTACAAAAACAAACCTTATACTTACGTTGGGTTGGCAAGGCATAGTGAAACGCTTGAGGAAATGGTCATCTACGAAACTCGTTACGACAATGACCGAGGACGCGTTTGGGTTCGACCGAAACAAATGTTTTTTGAATCTCTCCAGGTTGGCGGCCAGCTTGTGCCTCGCTTCAAAGAAATTCCGCTGAAGATAAATTCCATAATCGATGTAACTGAATCAGACATCAATATTATCGCGCCTCTCATGGCAGAATCTTTTGGTGAGTGGAATCGCATCCGACCTCATGGCAGCTCAGCATGAATGGTGTCAGAATCAAGGATACTTAACAGTAAGTACAAAAACGCAAAATCGCTTTAAGGCAATGTTGATTCTAAACATCAAACACGGTTTCGAAATCGTCGCAACAGACCCAACCGATAAAGATGGAATGAAAATTCTTATGGAAAAGAAAATGAAGGCGCACCCAGCATCTCTTCAAGCGCGAGTTGCTGAGTTGTAAGGTGGCTTCCACCATTGACGACAAGTACACTGTCGTACTTATTCAGCGCCTCAGCGATGACCTGAACATGATACTCGTCACGCACCCTTCCTACGACGGAGGAAATCCGCTGGGTCAGGTACTCCCCAACTGAATTTCATTGCGTCTTATTGTCTTGTCGATCAAGCGAAAGGTCGGACTTTTAATTGAACTGTCGTGTTGCGCGGCCACGTAAAAAAGAGTTTTACTACCTCGTTGAAATCGAGCCAGGTACGGATACATAGCCGGCTCGTACTTTGCTAGATCATTTGACCAAGGGCGAACTTTCTCGACGTTTACTATAAACGGCCCTTCCTTCGACTTTGAAACAGCAACGCCCTTTTCATCTGGAGCTGTGACAACAGAAGTCCGGGGCGAACCATCCTTGGTGGCATGGGTGCAACTCACAAGTAGTAATAAAAATATCATCTGTGTAGAAATTTTCATTTTTCAAAATCTTTACCCTCGCCAAACTCGCTGCAGCACGGGACCTTGCGTCGGTAATGGCACTAAGCGCTAGTGATGCTGCAAGAGAGCCGCAGGCTTTTGATAGAATAATTTTTCGCGAGACTAGTCAGCGCACCTTCAGTGTGCGCCTTTGTAATCTAGCAACATCGCAACCGCAAAAGGTAGTAGGCACTTGAAGTCTTCCGGGGTCACCGCTGGCGCTCGTGAACTCAAGTTGAAATGCCGCGCACGATGGGAAGGTCTTCAGTTATCATGACTTCAAACACTTTGCCTCGGCGGGTTCTTCTGATCTGAAAGTTTTTACCGGCAAGTTTTATTGATTCCCCAGAACTTGGCACTCGGCCCATTTTACTGATCAGCCATGATGAAACCAATTTCTTTTCGTCGTCCATTGTCGTTCCAAGCTTATCATTAAGCTCCTTCACGCTTAACCCGCCACCTACCATCCAGACATTTGCAGATACCTGCTGATACATTCGTGGCAGTTTATCAAATTCGTCCTGCAGATCACCAAGCATCTCTTCGATGACATCCTCTACCGTTATCATTCCCAGTGTTTTGTTCTTATCTTTAACAATTGCCATGTGAATGTGTTCGTTCACGAAAAGCCGCAGTAAATCTCTTGCAGACATGTTCGGAGGTATAAACTGAACCGGCCTGATTGGCTGGATCCTGGCGCTCGGGCCAACGGATTCCTGGTTAAAAATCATTTCTTTGAAATTCAAATATCCAACAATGTCATCCTTGCTTTCGTTAGCAAAAACAGGAAATCGAGTATGAGGATCAACCTGCGCCTTGGCCAAGGCTTCTTGGATCGTAAACTCCGCTCTAAAAAAAATTACCTGCTCAACTGGAATCATGAGCTGGTCGGCCCTTAAAGAACTCAGCTTTGGTACATTATGGATGATCTTCTCTTCATCGGTGCTAATCACATTAGAAAGGCGGGCAAAGCTTGCCATCGAATTCAGTTCAGCAATTGTGGCGACTTGATTTGATGGTTTCTCGCCACGTGAAAACGGTCGGTTCAAAAAGTGAAGCAATTTAAGAATTGGCTCAAGAACTTTTACCAAAACATTGATGGGAGTACCGATCGCAAGAGCGATTTTGAAGTTGTGACGGACGCCCAAAGTTTTTGGTGCAATCTCAGTGTACTGAAGCATTAAGAACGTTAGGATAAGCGAAAAGGCTAATATCCATTCGTCACCATATATCTCATCAAACTGGGCGCCAGCGACTGCGGCGCCTATAGTATGCGCGGTTGTATTCAATAGAAGAATCACGGATATGGGTCGATCTATATTTCGCTTAAACCTTTGCCATATGTCGGCTTGCATACGATTGACATCTGCCATCTTAGCGATCTGCGCCGGAGTTAGGCTCAGTAGCGTCGCCTCGGCGAGAGAACAAAAGAATGAAATGACGAGCGCAATGCTTACACTCAATATGAATAGTGTCACAGATGTTTCTCCGGTTTAAATGTACACGAAATTTTTAATAGGCACTATCCACGTGGCGGAAATAGGAATGACCCGGGGTGTTGTTTAACACGAGCGACCACTGCCTTTAGAATTTCGAGTTTTCTACCCTCACGCATTTGGCGGGATTTTAATGCCACCCAAAAAGCGAGAGAAAAACTAACCGCTACATTCATAAAACCCATGATCCCAAGTCCACCGAAGCTTAGCCAAAAGTCGCTGTTAGATAGTGCGGCCCAACCATAGTGCATTCCTCCTAGTGCGAGGTTACCTGCCGAAAGCGTAACGTGCCGAACGTCAAGAAACAGACCAAGAAAAGCCGTGATGAACGGAATCATTCCTAGAAAAAACGCCAATGAAATGTTCGAGGTCAATCCCGCAATATTCTTTTCAAAAAAAAGGGCCAGACTTTCAGAATTGCTTTTTCCGATAACGTAATTCAAACGACGATTAAACAAAATGGTTTCTTTCATTCGATTGAGATGAAACCAGTTGTCTACGTAACCCGCTAGAATGCTTGAAAGCCAAAGCAAGACACCGGTAAACGCCGCAAACACCGGAGCAAAACTAAAAGGATGACTCGAGTTCATCAGTTTTTCGGCAAGCGCTTCCGATTGAATCAGATGCAAATCGAACAGCATATAAAACACAAGATCCATAGCGACAATACAGGGTATCACTACGCCGACGTTGCCGATAATCCCTATAATTTGAGATCGTATAAGTTTAACAATCTCATCGGTAACCAAGTCTATAGGCTCTCCTTTGTTCACCAAACTCAATTTTGCCGCCAGAGCAGGGCCTGTCATTGCCGGCTGCTTTGTGGCCAAAGTGAAGCCCTGAAGCTGAATCCCCACGAAAACAAACGAGTAGTTGATCGAGTAAACAAAACCTTGAATGAAATCTGGGAGTTTTAATGTTCCGAGGAGTACTTTAAATACCACCGCCAACGACATATAGGCCCCGCCGCCACCTGCATTCTTGAACATATGCAGGAACTCTAGTCGGGTTTTGGCGATATAGTGCTCGCCAGTATCCGCATTACGCTCGATGATCTTCTGAGATATTAGCCTTGTGTTCTGTTCGATTAAAGAGCGAATTCCATGCTTATCTTGATTCTCTTCGATTAGCTGCGAAATAAAACGAATTAAAATCTTCGCATCTGGTGCTTCCTTCGCCAAAAGATCAACTAAATCATTGATGCGCTTGAGCTTGGATCGCCCGATTTCTAGAAGGTACACCACCTTCAGACTGACGCCGTGTTCGTCGAGATAGTTATAAACTTGATTGAAAACTTCAAAACAGCGCCCCACTGTGTTTTGAAATTCTTTACTCTGAAGTTCAAAAGCAATTCGGTCGCCACTTCTAATGGAGGATAGCAAGAGCCCCACCTCCCAAGTAAGCTCAAGAAATGGCGATTCGTTCAGCCGCACCTGAGCACGTCTTCGAATTTGATAGGTCAAACCCACGGAATGCACCTGAGATACCAGAATAAGTAGCGCATCCTCGATATCATGGACCACGGGAGCAAAACTTTTTTCAGGAGGCTTCTCATAAATGACCAAGTCAATAAGCTTTTCCATCATCTCTTCCGGCATTTCAGAAAACCACACCAAATCGTCCCTGTCAGGGAATAGAGCTGAGAATAACTGAATGCCTCCTTCAGTAAGTGGACGTGCCGGCATGATCTTTACGGCTAATCGATGAAAGAATTCAGACCAGAATCCCTGCTCCTCAGGAAGTCCGGTCGACGCGAAAAGTTCAACATCTCGAGTATCGATCAAGATTGACCTGAGAGTTTCTGCCACCCGAACCTTCCACTCGGGATTGCGATCTAGCAGTGCTACTAGAAACCGCAACCGCACTATTGGAAGTTTGACGTTTTCGACTTCTTCATAATCAATTAAGTAACTTTTGTAGCGAACCCATTGCATGAGGTCGACAAGCCAAGAAAGTCTATCAAATAAGGGCGCACCGGGATCAGTAGCATCTAGAATTGAGTCAAGATCATAGGAATAGTTCTTCGACGAGCGAAACCGTAAGTAAAGAGATCTCAATTGACGTATGATCACTTAAACACCTGCAAATCTTGCATCCCATTACCACTTTATTACAACCTTACGCTTGGTCATTAGACCAAGCAAGCAAACCTTGTTCACCTTTTATTGTAAAGGACGCTTTCCTGAAACTGCCACGGCTGTTCCGTCTGACGAAACTTTTGCTTTTGTTCATTTAGATTGCGATTTAGAGCTGCCTATAGCGGCGGGTCTAGAGTTTTTTTACCCAAGACTTGCACCCGGCGGGATGATGGTCATTCACGATTACGAAAGCGGTGGTCATTGGCCGGGAGTACGAAAGGCTGTAAATGAGTTTCTGAAAGATAAACCCGAATCAATAATAATTGTTCCGGACAAGTCAGGCACAGGCGTCTTTCGCAAAATTCTTTAGTTGTATCTCTCGCTTTCCTTTGATGACTTCAAGTCGTGGGCTACAGTTCTGATTTGAGATTCGACAAACGAGCGCGCATCAATTTAATCAGGCCATTCTCACAATTCACTAAAAGAGCCGCATCGGCTCGGCACTTCTAAATGAGCCCGTTTTCTTCAGCAAATGCTTTAAGAAGTTTCTGAATTTCATCTCTTGCTACGCGGAAGGCTTGCGCCTTCTCGGCCTCTATGGCGGACGCGAACCTCTAAGTTCTGTCCAAACAACGTTTTTGCCAAGCCTTCGGCGAGCTGACTCCGCGCGGAGTTGGCAACACAGAGAAACAAGATTTGAATGGGTATGATTATGTTCCTCCAGCGCCGGGGTGGCTACAATATGCATGTATCGCAACTTGTAGGTCAGCACTTGTAAAAGTTCATTGGTTTTGTAGGCTCCGTTGACCACTTGTAGGAGTTCACTATTAAAGAGTAATGAACTCAGCCAATGATCGATCCAATCCCTCACAACAAGCACTACAAACTGCATTGACGATTGTTGGAGTTGTTGGCGCATGCTTCTTATTTTATCTTGCCCGCTACGTGATCATAGTGAGTCTCATAGGCGTGGGTTTGGGAGTTCTGGTTTCTCCGCTGCTCACCAAAATGCGTGAGAGATTTCGTATACCCAGGGCGCTTTCAGCTCTTCTTTTTTTGGTGGTTGTTGTTGTATCAGGTACGCTGGTTTTCTTTGCCGTTGGCTATCTGGTGGCGGATCAACTGGAAATGCTTACAAGTAAGGCCCCTGAAATAATAAAAAATTTAGAAGCAAAGTGGCAGGCTCTTTACGAAAAGTATCCGCTGCTAAAAGAGTATTTGCAGGACTTTGATATTGCAGGAACTTTGAAAACCGGGGGGCAGCGGCTACTCAAAGGGGTTACCTCCGGATTTGCCCTTATAAGTGGTTTGGCATTTGCGGTTGTGATCGCGCTCTACACCTCGGTAGGAGCTAAGGAATACATTAGCTCCCTTATTAAGGCCTTTCCCGCCTCTAAAAGAACTGAAGCCCAGCGAATCTTGATTTGCACAGCTGAAACACTCAGAAAGTGGTTTCGCGCTCAGATGATCGACATGGTTATAATAGGTTCCCTTACACTTTTAGGTTTGTGGGCTGTTGGCGCCAATTACTGGGCTGTTTTCGGCTTACTCACTGCAATATTTGGTTTGATTCCCTACTTCGGGATGCTGATCGTCGTTACCTTAGCCTCTTTGGTCACTTTGGCATCCGACCCCGCCACGGTCCCGTGGGTGATAGGAGTTTTTCTAGTAACTCAACAAATAGAAGGTAATTTGATTTTACCGCTAGTAATGAAAGAACACTTAGAGCTTCCTGAAGTGCCTCTGCTTATTTTTATGCTTCTTATGGGTACGTGGTTTGGTCTATTGGGCGTATTCTTATCTACACCAGTATTTGCTGTTCTAAGTATGCTCTATCGCCAGCTCTATCAGCCAATAATGGCGAAGCGCTAAGACTGCTAGTTGAAATCACTAAGTAAGATTGCTAGCTGAATTGAGGTCTATAAGATTACTAGTTGAAGTAAAACTGCTAGCTGAATTGAGGTAAGAATGCTAGTTGAACTGAGGTCTAAGAGCTTTAAAACGGTGTAGGATTAACCCGTGAGTAGCATCGTAGGGGGAGATGCCCACAGAAACGCTATCTCCCACTACCACTTTAATATTAAACTTTTTCATTTTTCCGCAGAGGCGGGCATTCACCAGGGCTCCGTTATCGAGAGATACCTTGTAAACACCACCTCCAGTAAGATCAGAAACTCGCCCATTTAAGGTTACGAGGTCGTCTTTCGACATTATTAATAGCGTCTGCTTTTGAAGCCGCCGCCTCCGCCGCCACCACGGCTACCGCCGCCTTCGCGAGGAGCCATTGGTCTTGCTTCAGAAACACTGAGAGTACGACCATCTTGCTCTTTACCATTCAAACCATCGATTGCGGCCCTGGCTTCTCCGTCGCTGCTCATTTCAACGAATGCGAAACCTTTGCTGCGACCGCTGTCTCTATCAACTACGATTTTGGCAGATTCAACTGATCCAAAACCAGAAAATAAGTCGACGAGTGTGTCTTCGCTAACATGGTAAGAGAGATTGCCTACGTATAGTTTTTTGCCCATTTAATCCTCCTAAGGACTTGGGTGTCGCTGAAGAAGAATGAGCAGAAACGCTATTTTCCCAACTGACTAAATTGAGGTTCCATTGTACACGCTTGAATGATAAAAGCACCAAATATTTTCAGATCCCCCGCATCGAAACACAACTTAAGCTCGGGACTCTGCGATATAGTCCCCCCCCCATAGGTCCTTACGCCGGTAAGGGATCTAAGTCGCAAGTGGTATTATGGTTGGGGCGACTTTTGAAGTATCGAGCTTGCCCCGCGATCACCCCTAGGCCCAATTTGCCATACAAATGAGGCCGTGGTTTTTCCTGGTTCACTTGAGTGTTAATTTTAAAAAGGCGGCTGGCGCGGGTCGGAGGACCACTTATTTTACGGGTTTGTTTTCAAACTCGCTGGCGAGTTCTCGGATCATTTTTCTTTCCTCTTCGGTGAGATTATTCGCAAAATCTTCGGCATTAATTTTTGAGGGGTCGACCTGTTGCGCCAGTGCGGAGGAATCGCCACTATTCTGCTTGGTCATTCTTTCGAAAACTTTTGCACTGATTTCGTAGAGGCGCTGAACCTTTTCAGGGTCATTTTGCATAAGCTCCTGAACTTTGGTATCTGCGCCTTTTGCCCGAGAGTTCTCATTGACTGCTTTTGTTCTCAGGCCGGGATCTTGGAGCAACTTGAGGGTCTGCTGCATGGCCCAGTTATCCTGCTCTGACAAATCACTAGAAGAAGCAGCAGATCTCACTGTAAGACATCCTAGTACGAGTGGAACTAGTACTAGTGGACGCAAGATTTTGATTTTTCCGAACAAGCCGCATTTGCGTGCGCTGTTCAGCGCAGTAGCTCTCATCACCCCTTTTTCGAATTTTAAACACCCCATACCGTCCCCTTGATTGTCTCTGAGCCTTTATTTTTTCCTTGAGCCGGCCCTTTCCTCGCTTGGTCTCTCAGCCTCTATTTTGTTCAGCATCTATCTTCCGTCGAGCACAACTTTCATCAATAGCCTTATCGGCTCGACCTACTGAAGCCTTAAAAAAAGGACTGTGTGGGATCACACTTAAAAGACCTCCGGCCATCAAGGATATTGTGGGGTCACAACTAAGAGAACACCGGGGCCATCAAATAAAAGATCTCCGGCCATCAAGGATAGTGTGGGATCACACCTCAAAGAACACCGGCCATCAAAGAAGAAAAAGTGAGCTAGGAAATTAAGGGGATGATTACGAATAGAAATAGCGGGGTAAGGCTCCATAGCTGCCCTAGGAACTGCCACTGATATCCGCGTGGGCGCACGCCCCTATGATGAGGATGAGTGGTCTTTAGCCCTCGGGCAACTTCCCATCCATTTATATAGGAGTGAACAAACGAGTTAGTGCTGCATTCACAAAGAAAGCCGTCACTACAATTTGGGCAACAAAAATGATCGCCGTGCTTAGTTACCAATCCATCGCCACCTGAGTACGTCCAATACTTAGAAGACAAGCCGCAACCCAGGCAAGTTTTTTCACAGAAATGCACACCATTAGATTTAGTCATCTTACACCTCCAAACAGACTGTCTAGACTGCAGACGCCATGCCAGTCCCGGATTGGCTCCACTTGGCCACAGAGGTACAATCGCAAGACTGAGGGGCCAATACTACCCACACTTGTGCCAAGTTGACTCTTTGACTACCTAATCAACGCTTTACTCAACGAAAAGGAGGCACATAATTTGATGTGAAACATTTGTTCAACTTGAGAGGTGTCCAGTGAGAATTCGTAGATTAGCCCCGCTACAACGGCACAATGCAGGCGATAACACTCTTATATCGCGAAAGAAAATAATGTTTAATTCTGCCACAGGTATAGGTGACACAGGACAATCACCCCTACCGGGAGAGGTTTTAGGTGACTCATTGGGGTTAGACAGCCTACCAGCTCATTCGGCGAAAAGTTCCTACACATTGTTTGTGTTGGGACGGATGTAGTTTAAAAGACGGTGAAAATGTATTAGCACTCTGCTTTTAGCAAGTGAATTGTAAAAGTAGTGCCTTGGCCCTTCTTGCTTTCAACTTGAATTTTGCCGTTCCACGATTCAATGAATCTTTTGGCGATCGATAGACCGAGGCCCGTACCGCACTTATCTCTCCTAGTCGTGAAAAATGGATCGAATATCTTGTGTAATAAATAACTGTCGATTCCTGGACCGTTGTCTTGAATGGAAATGACAATAAAATCTTGAGGTGATTCTTTTGACATTCCACTGCTTCGATTCGCTGGGAATGCTATTGGGAACGAATTAGTTGAAAGATTTGCGCCACTGCCATTTTGAATTCGTATCGTTATCAAAGATTCTGGGGGGGGATTTTGGTCTGATGGCGTCGCTGCCTCTTTCCCAGCGATAATATCTTTGCCAACAATATTCTCGACCATTTCAGATAGGTTCATATCATCAAAAGCCTGGATGGAATTGATGATAGTATTAGTCAGTACCTGGCCTAAGGCGTCTTTTTCGGCGATGACCCTTGCCGAGCTTTCGCAGCTTACCTCAATTGCAATTCCCTTAGCTTTTGCCTCAAGCTCTACGAGATCCCGGACATTCTTTATCACTTCATCTAAACAAACCGGCTGCGTCTCGCCTTTCACAGCAATGTGCGAAAACTGGAGAAAAGAATTAATAAGCTTCGTGATCCGATCTATCTGTCGAACAATGATTTCAAGGTCACCCCGAATTCCACCTATGTCCTCGCGTTCAATAGCGAGTGTCGCTCGCCCACGGATGATCATCATTGGCGTACCAATCTCGTGAGCTAAGTGAGACGAGAGCATACCCATTGATGCCAAATGCTCCTTCAGCAGAATCTCACCTTCTAATGCTTTGATTTGAGTGATGTCTTTCAAGTAGACGATTTCATCGAGATGATCTAACACTTTCACTGGGACAGAACGAATTTCCACTAAAGTTTCACCTGCTGCAGTCAACACCTTGCCTACTCTTACGCGTTGTTCAGAGCTGTTCACCAAAAGAGTCTCTTCTGATACACTTGACTCAAAGAGGCCCATGAAATCAGTTCCAATAATGTTGGACCTTACTTGAGAAAACAAAGAAACAGCACCTCGGTTTGCCTCAACTATTTTACCGTTCTTAACAGCCAAAATCGCTTCTGAACTGCCTTGAGCAATTGGATGACTAAGTAACATGAATCTCTCTTTCAGTGAATTGAATCGTCCGTATCTTCGAGCGGCTCAGGATCATTATCTCCGATAAGTCCGAAAGTCTTCTCTTTTCGATACAAAGTTCTGCGGCTTATTCCGAGTATTTTTGCGGCGTCGTCCTTCTTATTGTCAACTTCACCAAGGACCTTTCTAATATATCTTTCTTCTAGCTTCTCGAGAGTAGGCATATCATCCGCCATTTTCTCGACCGCAGATGCGACTGTTTCAAAGCACGTACCACCTTCGATTGCGGCGACTTCGATAACATCTCCACTGGTCAACACCATGGCCCGTTCAATGACATTTTCGAGCTCTCGAACATTGCCCGGCCAACTATGTTTCAGTAACAAATCAAGTGCAGCTGGAGCAATTCCCGAAACGTAGCGTTCAGACTGCAGGTTGAATTTTCGAATAAAGCCGTCGACCAAGTCGGGTATGTCTTCTTTTCTTTCTCTCAATGAAGGGACCGTGACCGGTATGACGTTTAATCGATAAAAGAGATCCTCGCGAAAATAACCTTCTTTGACCATTGCCCTTAGGTTTCTATGAGTAGCTGCAACAATTCTGACATTTACATCTCGTAACTGACTGTCACCTACAGAACGAATTTTCTTATCTTGAAGCACTCGAAGTAGCTTAGCTTGAAGTGGCAGGCTCAAATCGCCTATCTCATCTAAGAACATTGTTCCACCATTAGCCTCATCGAAAAGACCTTTTTTATCTACATAGGCCCCGGTAAATGACCCTTTTATATGTCCGAACAGTTCACTCTCCATAAGATTTTCAGGAATTGCTGTACAGTTTACCGGAACAAACTTCTTAAATCTCCGCGGTCCCATATCATGTATTGCACGCGCAACAAGCTCTTTTCCAGAGCCACTCTCACCTGAAATTAACACGTTGGCTGAAGCTGGCGCGATCATTTCGAGTAAAGCTTGCAGCTTTCTCATGTTCTCACTGAGACCCAAAACGCTCTTAAATTCTTCGGTCGATGCTCTAGTGTATGTGCCGTCTCCGAACACTCTTGCTTCTCGCAAGGCTCGCCGAGCAACAGAAACCATCTCGTCATTACTAAATGGCTTTTGAATATAATGAAAAGCGCCGGCCTTTACGGCAGTCACGGCGGTCTCTACACTTCCAAAAGCGGTCATCATAATGGGTATGACACTGGGAAAGTCAGATCTTACTTTTTTAATGAACATGAGACCATCTACGCCCTTCATGTTTTGATCAGTAATCAAGACTTGAGGGGGTTCGTTTTTGAATTTCGATAAAGCATCCAAAGCAGACGAATACTGAGTTACTTCGTAACCTTCGTCGGTGAGAACCTCTTTCACTAATTTGCCCATTTCAACGTCGTCGTCGACTACTGCTATATTCGCTCTTATCATAGGAGTTTCCAAATTTTCACCAAGCTTCGTTTGAGTATCATTCGTTCCTTATTCACAAATACGGACTGCCTTCGATGCGTCAATTACATACGATGAAACTAAGTGGTTTCATATCTAAAGTTGCGAAAACCAAAAGCTGGCGGTACCAGAAGACAAACCTACAATTGGGTGTATATATTGAAAAGAATGAACCTGATCTTCTATCAATCCCAACGAAAAAAGTTGATACCGATGACGTACAAGACTCTGACAAATCAAGAGTTGCTCATTGTAGCTTACAATCTCTAAAAAAGTCCATTCAAACAGAACATATTGGAATATTTTAAAACCAGAGGTCCAAAATCGGCACTTTGAGAAACCCTGCCAAGTAACTCTAATACGAAAATACTTCGTGATTATTAAGGACTTGCACAAAAAGGAGAGAGTTATCTTAAAGACAGAGCACAGAGACTGACTTCGTTAATGGTAGGTGCTGGGTAATTATTGTAACAAATCACATTTTTGGAAACTTCGAAAAAGTGACTGATAATTTGTCACTTTTCTGAAGTTTTGGATCCCTCAAACTGAAGTGAGATTTGCGATAAAGGTGTCTCGATGGCACCCCAAAAGATAATAGAAAATTAGAGCCATAATTCGCTCTAGCTCTAATAGATCAGATCTATTTTTTCGTAGGTAGAAATTTATCCTGCGAAGTACTTGCTCCTGTACCCGACACAACAACTTCAACGCGTCCCAAGTAGGTGTTAACAACAAGGCAGAAACGACCTTTGTCAGTAACGAAAGTGGCGTACTCCCCTTGATTGCGGCCCTTGTCTACTGTCACATTCAGCTTCTCATTACCTGTGAACTCGCCCTTTAGGTACCCGCAAACTTCCGCAGCGCCGTCCCTAATTGAGTCCGTATTGAGTCTTTGCCACGCGGTAACGACGACCTCGGTCGCCGCCAAAGCTTGAGACGAAATAAAAAAAACAGATAGAATTGAAAGCGTTTTCATAGCTCCCCCTTTTTTTGTAGAATGTATCACCGCTAGAATATCAAGAATACGCCCAAAGTCTTGAATGCTCGGAAGCTGCACTTAAGTCTAGCGCATAGAAGTACTTAATCGATCATATTTGGCTACATATGAGTAGGGCGTGTCCTCATTTGGGCGAGCGTCGCGAGAAAGCCAATTTAATGCGAGATCAAGGCGCGAGGAGAAGCCATAGCGCCTCTATGGCGCCGACGAGCAACGCT